>JALHET010000667.1 GCA_022839525.1 Lentisphaerota bacterium | reverse complement strand
TCGCTTCAAACAATCTCCTAACAACCAGTGGAGGCATTCTCATGGATAACATCAGCTTGCAGGACCAGAATATTGAGCGCCATTTTGCAGAGATGGCCAGGCTCTTCATCGACGTGATGGATGAGGGCTCTAGCGAAAAAGACTTGCAGGAGGAGTACACTCGCGAGCGGGACATTATCCTGCATCTCAAAGCCGCTGAAGACCCTTCCGGAAAGATGCTCGGCTTCACCTGGGTCACGCGCAGCCGGCTTACTCCCGCAAAAGCCTACCTTTATCTGATTGTGCTGCCCGGTTTCAGGCGGCTAGGTGTCGGCAGCCTGCTTTTCCGGGATGCGGAAAAGACCGCCCGCGCGGCGGGTATCCACACGCTTGAAGCGCCTGTGCTGGATGACTGTCTTTACGGTCTGGCTTTCGCGCGGGCAATGGGCTTCGCGGAAAAATACCATCAGCTTGGGATGCGCCTGGACCTGACCAACTTTGATAAACCTGCCTACGACGCGCTGATTGACAGACTGAAAGCCGCCGGGTTTGTGTTCACCAACATGGAAGCGCTCGGGAACACGGAAGAAGCCCACCGTATGCTGTATGCGCTTAAAGACACGACCTCCAGCCAGACCATGGGCGCCAGTGGGGAGCATTCCTGGAATTGCGGGGCGGACTGGTACATCCCGGCCGGGCAAATGGCGGTGATTGACAGCGCCAGCGGAGATTGGGCGGCTATGAGCGCGATTACCCGTTTTAAGGGCGCGGACTATGCCTACAACCTGTTTGCCGGCGTGGATGAGCGTTACCGCGGTAAAAGGCTCGGGACCGCGGTCAAGGTGTTGGCGCTGCGCTTCGCCCGGGACGTGCTTGGCGCGCGCGAAGCGCGCACGCACCACAACGCCGCCAACGAACCTATGCTCGCGATTGACCGCGTGTTGGGGTATACGCTCGGACGCGGTACCTATACGATGCAGAAGCTGTTGGTGTGACGCCGCAGCTAGCCCGGCGCAGCGCTTACACCAGCGGGTAGACGTATGTTGTGCTCTTTTGTGGGCTGTTCCAGCCGTTAGCGATCAAGTAGATCCTGTGCCGCCTAATCTCAGGAAAACAAGCGCACCCTCCACGGAGGGTGCGCTTCGTTGTCGTTGATGAACGGGAACTTAAAGCGCGATGGCAAGCACAGCGAACCACAACACCAGGCTCAGGAAAATCGCCCACTCCGCAATGCTGATGCGGCTGACGCGCGGACGGGCTTTCTCCGCGGGGGCTTCCAGCGCTTTGGCTTCCTTGCCCCGACGGACAGCCAGCGCGAGAAAATACACGAACGCGGCGATGCCAGGCAGGCCTGCCAGCCCATAGAAGCGCGAGATGC
>JALHET010000210.1 GCA_022839525.1 Lentisphaerota bacterium | reverse complement strand
TTTCATAAGATTCCATGGCCATGATGACGGCCACGGCGTGCTGGTACCCGGCGTCGATGGAGGCGTTGGGCGTCTCGCCGCTGCGCATGCACTGCAGCCAGTTGAGGAAATGATCCGGATGGTCTACAGGCTTGACGTCGTTCTTGCCGCGGATGGTGCCGTCGCGCCGAGGCGCACCCCCGCAGTCGTAAGTCGGCGCGGCCCAGTTGTCCACATTGAGCACACCCTTGTCGCCATAGAACTTGCGGGTGTTCCCGGCGGCGTTCCCCATGTTGTTCGCGATGCTGACGAGGAACCCTTCGGGGTAGAGCCATGTGGCTTGGATGCAGTCGGGGTTGGTGAACGCGTGCTCGTCCTTCCAAGTGCAGATCCCGCCAAGGCAGACGCACGACGTGGGGAACCTGGCGCCGGTGATGAAATGCATCATGTCAATGAAGTGGGCACCGAAGCCGGGTGTGGGGCCTTTGGAGAATTCGTAATACCCGTACCAGCCCGAATAGAGATCGGCGCGGAAGGGGCGCATGGGACGCCCGCTCAGAAACTCTTTCCAGTCCACGTCTTCCTCTTTGACCTCCTTCAGGTAGCGGTACCAGTAGGGCTTCTCGCTGTTGCGGCACTCCTCCACGCGGGAGAGCTGGCCGAAAATACCGGTGCGGAAGAGGTCGCGCGCGCCGACGATTCCGGGGAGGCTGCGGAGCTGGGTGCCCACCTGAACGACCGTGCCGGCCCCCTTCACCGCGTCAACCGCGCGCACCAGACCGTCGAACTCGGTGGCCATGGGCTTCTCGACGTAAATGTGCTTGCCGGCGCGGGCCGCGGCTTCGAGGTGCAGCGTATGCACGAAATCGGGCGAGGCGATGGTGACGGCGTCAACGTCTTTGAGTTCGAGCAGGTCGCGGTAGGAGACGCACTGCCGCGCGTCGCGGCCGAACCACTCCCTGACCAGCCCGTTGGCCTGTTCGCGGGCGACGCGCCACGGGTCGGCGAGCGCGACGATCTCGAAGTTGGTCTCCTTGACGTGCGCGTAAAGCCCCTTCATATGGGCGTTACGGCCGCGGTCGCCGCAGCCGATGATGCCGATCCGGATCCGGTCGTTGGCACCGACCGAGCGGCGCCGGGTGGCGGCTGAAACGGAGAACGGCACGGCATGCGAGGCGGCAACCGCACCAGAGGCCTTGAGGAGGGTGCGTCGGGTAAGCGGAATCGGCATGATGAATCATCTCCTTTTGAGGGTTTGACTTTCCGGAATACGGCAAAACATAACAGTGTGGATTAATGTAACAGAGAGGAGGGGGCGTGTCGAGCACCAGGATTTTCGCCTTCGGCGTACAGTGCTGGTTGACCGCAAGAGCGCGCCCCCGCTATAATGGGGCGCATGCGTGAAGCTTTCGACGTCCTTTTGCTGGCGGTGCTGCAAGGCATCACCGAATTCTTGCCCATCAGCAGTTCCGGCCACCTCGTGCTCGCCCAGAGTTTGCTCAAGATCAACACCCCGGGCGTACGGCTGGAAATTGTGTTGCACCTCGGCACCTTGGTTTCGATTTTCATCTATTACCGCGCAACGATCTTGAAACTCATAAGGGGCGCACTGCGGGGCGACCGCACCTGTTGGCTCAAGACCGGATACATCGTGCTCTCGGCTATACCGGCCGTTTTTTTTTACCTGCTGTGCCACGACAAGATCGACGCGTTCTTCGAAGATTCGAGGGCGGTCGGCGGGTTCCTGATCTTCACGGGCGCGGTGCTGTGCGCGTTGCGCTGGATGGCGTGCGGCGAGGGCGAGGTCACCGCCGCGCGGGCGCTGCTCGTCGGGATCGCCCAGGCGCTGGCAGTATTGCCTGGGATCAGTCGCTCGGGCATGACGATATCCGCAGCGCGCATGGCGGGGATCGCGCCCGGCAAGGCGGCCGAGTTCTCGTTCCTGATGAGCACGCCCCTGCTGCTCGGTGCCGCGCTGGTGGATTTTATGGGGCTCACGCCCTCTTCCGGCGCACACGCGCTGCCCCCCTGGCTCCTGCTGACCGCCGCGGGAATCTCGGCGGCGGTAGGCCTCGTGTCGCTGGCACTGCTCGTGCACACGCTGCGCGGGGGAAGGTTCTGGCTGTTCGGACTCTACTGTTTCGCCGCAGGGTTCGCGACCCTGCTTTTCACCTGACCACCCGGCCAGACGGACGGGGTCGGCAACCTGAGACCTCCCACCGTACCGGCATAGACCGGAAGGGCAGGCGTCCGCTTGCCTGTGCGAACCCCGGTGCGCACTCCAAAAGAGCTTGATTGTCCCCAGCGGGTCTGTCAGACTTGCAGGAGGTTATGGCAAAAGACACACTCCAGTTCGAAACCATCACGCCACCGGGCGGACTCTCCTTCCGGCTGCTCCGGTGGCGGGACAACCTGCGCGAAGTGGAGCAATACACCGCCGAGGGCAGAACCGTACCGTTCGAGGGCAAGGGCGACCAGTGGCACCTGCACCGCGAGACCGAGTTGACGCTGATCGAGCGGGGCAGTGGCCTGAGGCTGGTGGGCGACCACATGGAACGCTTCACCAGCCCCGAGTTGGAGCTGTTCGGGCCGCACCTGCCGCACTGCGTCCAGGGTCTGAAAAAATCGCGCGGCCTGTCGATGCAGTTCCACTGGCCGGTGGACCATCCCCTGCGCATGCTGCCAGAGTTCGCACAGCTCGCGCCGTTGTGGGAGCGAACGCGTCATCCGGCATGTGTTCGAAAACTACGCCAAACCGCTGGCGTTGCCGGACGCCCTGAGGCTGGCCGGCATGAGCAAGGCCGGTTTCGAGCGGCAATTCCCGCGCTACACGGGCTGCACGCTCACCGATTTCGTGAACCGCGTGCGGCTCGACCACGCCCGCCGCCTCCTGCTGGGCGGGTGCGATCCCGTCAGCGCGATCGCCTATGCCACGGGCTTCCGTCACCTCTCTTATTTCACCCGCCTTTACCAGCGCGCCTACGGCGTTCCCCCGGGCACTGACCGCGCGCGCAACGGGAAAACCTGACAAATCCCTAAAAGAAGGAGTAACACATGCAACCTAGAACAATCGAGTTCAACACCTGGACATCGGAGAAGAAATGCCGCGCCGTCGTCGCGTCCCTCACAAGGAAGCACTTCACGGCCGCCTACTGCGAGACCGCGCAGGAGGCCGCCGATTACATCCTGCGGCAGGCCGAGACCGCCCAAACCGTCGGTTTCGGCGGCTCGCTCTCCGTGTCGGACCTCAACCTCATGCCCATCCTGGCCGGACAGGGCAAGGAGATCCTCAACCACGGGCTCCCCGACCTCACGCCCGAACAGCGTGTGGCGATCATGAAACGCCAGCAGACCTGCGACCTGTTCCTGACCGGCACCAACGCCGTCACGCTCGACGGCTGCCTCGTCAATATCGACGGCACCGGCAACCGCGTGGCCGCCATGATCTACGGCCCCTCGAAAGTCATCGTCGTGGCGGGCCGCAACAAGATCGTCGAGGGCGATGTCGCCGACGCCATCCGGCGCATCAAGGACAAGTCCGCCCCACCCAACGCCATGCGCCTCGGCAAGCAGACCCCCTGCGCCGCCACCGGCTTCTGCGCCGACTGCGACTCGCCCCAGCGCATCTGCCACGTCACCACAATCATCGACAGCAGGCCCACCCTCACCGACCTGCATGTGCTCGTGGTCAATGAAGACATGGGGCTCTAGGAGAGGGCTGATTTCTGTTGCGCCGTTTCGGTTTTTAACGCATATGGGAATCTGCATTTCCAACACCGGATCACTGTTAAGGAGAAAACCATGAGAATGTTTCTGACCTGCCTGTCGCTGGCCTGCATCGCGAACGTAACCGCCGCCGGGATGATTGTCAAAACCGAACCCGTCCGTCCCGCGCAGAAACTTGCCCTTTTCAACGGTAAGGATTTTTCGGGCTGGATTAAGGTTATCACCGCCGAGCCGGGCAGTTGCCCCGACGCCACCTGGTCGGTCGCCGACGGGGTCATCCGCTGTACCGGCAAGCCGTTCGGGTATCTGGCGACGCAACAGAGTTATGCGGACTACACACTCCACGTCGAATACCGCTGGTACGGCACGGCCGAGCAGATGAACAGCGGCATCTTCATCCACAAGACTGGCCCTGATACCTTCTTCCTGCCCAAGGCCATCGAGACGCAGCTCAAGAAAGGCAACGCGGGCGATTACGTCCTGCTCTCGCAGGCCACGCTCAACGG
The DNA here is from genome assembly GCA_022839525.1 of Lentisphaerota bacterium. Next base: position 61 of record JALHET010000210.1, on the reverse strand, counting down.
CCTCGCCAACCCCAAGAACCTGCGTGTCGAGAAGAAGGCGCCCTCCTCCGAAAAACCGGAC
>JALHET010000209.1 GCA_022839525.1 Lentisphaerota bacterium | reverse complement strand
TCGCCGACCGCTCGCCGCGCCAGGTCAACCCGCTCCTCGACGTCGCCGCCCGCCTGCTCGAGCTCGCGCGCCTCACCGTCTCCGAGGTGCTGGACCTCGCCGCACTGCCGGCGGTGCGGGACTTGCCGCGGCCGCAGGCTGCGCCTCGGCGAACACGAGGCAGGGGCACATCGACGCGCATGTGCATATCTGGCCGCCCAACTCGGCGAAGTATCCGCTGGCGCCCCACATGACCAAAGGCGGCTGCGTGGACAGCTTCACGCCGGAACAGCTCTTCGCGCATTGCAGACCCGAAGGTGTGACCCGCATCGTGCTGATCCAGATGAGCTTCTTCCTGTTCGACAACAGCTACATGCTCGATGCGATCGCAAATCATCCCGGCGTGTTCAGCGGCGTCGGCATTGTGAATGAGCATGAGGCGGGCGTTTCGAAACGGATGAAAGACTTGGCCAAGCGGGGCGTGCGGGGCTTCCGCATCCACGCCGGAAAAGAAAAAGACCCGGGAACGTGGCTCGGCACGCCGGGCATGGCCGAAATGTGGCGCACAGCAGCCGACGAGGGGCTGAGCATCTGCCCGCTGATCAGCCCCGGCGCCTTGCCGTTTATCGGCGGGATGTGCGCGAAGTACCCGCGCACATCCGTGGTGATCGACCACTTTGCCCGCATCGGCGTAACGGGTTCCATGGCGCGGGCCGACCTCGACCCGTTGCTGAACCTCTCGAAGCATCCGCATGTGCGCGTGAAGGCCTCGGCGTTTTACGTGCTGGGCAAGAGACAGCCGCCGTACCTCGATCTCGGCCCTATGATCCGGGAGTGCCGCGACGCCTTCGGCGCGCAACGACTCATGTGGGCGAGCGACTGCCCGTTCCAGGTCGGCCCCGGGCACACCTATCATGATTCCATCGCCCTGATCCGCGACCGGCTGGATTTCCTTTCGGACGCAGACAAAGCGTGGATTCTCGGGCGGACGGCGGAGAGCGTCTTCTGGCCATAAGAAACGGCGACGTCACGGCCGTTCCGCGATCAGGAACCAGCCGCCGGTGACCTTGACCGGGATCGCCTCGCCGACTTTGAACGTGCGTTCCTCCTGCATCTTGGGGATGGCGGGGGCGCGTAGCCTGACCGTGGCCGGATCGAGGCCGAGCGCGGCCCAATCGACCGTGAGCCTGACGGTTTCCTCCTTCAGCGACCAGGTGGCCAGCGCGATGAGCGCCTTGCCGGGTTTCCGGTAGACGGTGGCCAGCACGTCTTTGCAGTCGGTGCGCGCGGGGCATTTCGGATCCCAGTACCCCAACCACTCGGCGTCCTGAATGCCGAAGTCGTCCCACAGCTTCCAGACATTCGCGCAGCCGGCCACATTGCGTCCCGCCAATCCGTAAAGCATCCCGCGCCAGAGGTTGCCCGTGCCGGTGTCTTCGAGCATCTCGCCGGTGACGCCGAACGGGATGCCGGACACATCAACCAGCCAGTAGTCCGGGCTGCGGTTGTAGTTGAAACACTCGCCGTACCACAGTTGGGTCACGTAGGGCAGGTGTTCCAGATACGTGTTGGCGACGCTGCTGCCCTGCGCGTCGGTGCACTGGTGATGCTCCATGCGGTAGTCCGGATTGTATTTTGACAGCACCCGGGCCACGCGTTTCATGATTTCACGGTCATACCCGATGCCGTCGAGATACAGGCTGTAAAAGCACCTGTTCCCCTGCAACCAGTTCATGCCTTCGATGTAGTAGTTGTGCCAGCGCGAAAGATACCGCATGGCGACGGCCGCATCGATCTCGTCCTTGACCGCCGTGTTGGTCCGCCACGCCTTGTGGAAGCCGCCGACCAGATGCTCACGCAGCCAAGGATAGCCGTCCTCACGGGAAAGGTTGCCGCCCGCTTGGAAACAGCGTTCCGGCCCCAGCAGGATCTCGTTCCCAAGGCTGCGCAAGGCCCAGAGCTCCACGCAGCGGTCGGTCAATTCACGGACCGTGTAGTACAGCTGCACGCCCAAGCCGCCGCTGTCCCGGATACGCTTCTGCAGGTCCGTGAGTTCCCCGGATGTCAGGAACGGGTAATTGATCCACGGGTTTTCCTTCTGCGAGTGGTGGATGTGCGCGATCGTGGGCCTGCCCACGGCGTCCTTCTTGAGCGCGTTGCCCACGCGGGCCGTCCAGTGCGCGTTGGAAATGGGCTTGAACGGCGTGACCAGCAGACGATACGTGACGTGCCGCGTCTGGCCTGCCTTGAGCGACACCAGGACCGCCTCCCCCTGCTCGGCCAGCGTGCCGCTGCCCTCGGTCGCCTTGAGCTGCATGCCGGCGTTGACGTCGCCGACCCATATCTTGCTGGTGCTGGTGTCCTGGCTCTCGAACGTCCACTGGTGGGAGGCGGGGCGATAGCCGCCGGGCTTCTTGGCGCCTGCCATGTACGTGGCGACCCTGCGGCTGAACGGCACATCCAGCCCCAGCCCCGTGAGCGTGGTATCCGAATCAGCCGTCACGGCAAGGTCGAACTGGACGCACCCGTCGAACTCCATGCTGACGGTGTTTGCCAAGGTCAGGCCGGCCGCCGACGAGGTGTATGTGCGCACGATCTTCCCGGCTTTTTGGAGTCGGGTTTCAGGGTTTCCGGAGGAGGCCCACGCGACCGGCTTATTGTCGCGGAACGCGGTGAAACGCACCGGCGCGGCAAGGATGGCCTGGCCGCGGCTGGTGACCTGTTGCGGCAGGCCGAGCGGGCCGAACTCGACCACGCGGTCGAGGCACCCGATGCGGTTCGCTTCCGCCTTGAGCGGCGTGTACGGCGGCACGAGCCAGTCGTCGTCGAGTCCCAGCGTCGAATTCAGCCAGCGCAGCCGCGAATGGCGCCACGGCTCATCGTCGCCACGGTTCGCGATCACGGCGCCGGAGACGTTCACGGCGATCGTGAGCGTCTGCGGCTGAAGCCCCTTCGGGTGGACGGTGACGGTACCCGTGTAGAGGCCCTGCGCCGTGTCGGGCAACTGGACGCCAAGCCACAGCGCCCGGACTTTGCCTTGGGCGAGCGCGAATTTCTGGGTAAAGGCGTTCCCCAGCCAGTCGGTGCCGCCCACGTTGAAACAGGTCAGCCCGGATGCCGGAATCGCTGGCTTGCCTTCACACGTCAGGTCGCTGAAAGCGAGGCTGACACCGTCGATAGCGGCCCGCGCCGCAAAGACGCCGATCTGCATGCAATAATACTCGCCCGGCTGCGCCTCACCCCTGAACCCGGAAACCGGGCCGCGCTTGATCCACGCGAGCGGCAGCGTTTCGAACATGCGGATCGGGTTCTTGCGATCCTCTGGAAAGAGCAGATACTCCTTATCCTTGGTCTGGTCCAGCAGCGCACCGATTTCTTCGCGCGTGGCAGTGACCTCCATCGGGTCGAAGCGGTCGAACTCGGTCTTAGCCTGAATTTCGACCACTTCAGCCTGGGGCAGCAACTGCCAATTGCCGCGTGTGATGTCGCCGAGTTTGCCGCGCATGATGTTCGGTTCATCCCCGAGGCTCCAGGCGAGCCGCGTGACCCAGTTCGGATCCGGCTCCTGATACGCGGGCAGATACGGATCCGTCAACCCCCACGACCAGGGCGAACTGGAGAGCGGAACGTAAGGCAAGTAGTAGACCTCGTAGTCGCCCGGGATCGTCGGCGCCTCGAAGATGATGTCGCCGTACTCCTGCTTCACGGCGAGCACGATGACATTCTTCACCGGCTTCCCTGTCTGGGCATCGATGACGCGGATACCTTTGGCCTCCGGGTTCAGGTCGCGGCGGCGCCACGGGATGTGCGCCCAAACCGCCTCGTAGCGTTGCTTGGCGTCGGTGCCGTAACTGCAGATGCGGGCATAGTTCACATAGCCGGACTGACGCACGGATTCGGGCACGCGCACAAGGGCGCGGTGCCGTCCCAAATCGTTACGTTTCCAATTTTCCACGCCGTACGCGATGTCCTGTCTGGCCTTCTCGACGCCGCGCAAGGGCTGGCGCAAAGACAGCGCGGCCGCGTCGCCTTTCCAGAAGAAGAGATCATCCCTTCCTGTCGCCGCGGGAACCGCCGTCCATGCCGCGTCGTCATACCCCGGCTTGAGCCAGGCAAAGTCCGCGGTCACGGCACACTTCCAGTGCGCGTCCGTCGAGGAGCGGCCGGCCTGCACGCGGATCCCGGGATTGGAGCCGTCCGCCTTGGCGGCGACGCCGACGATGTTCTCGCCCTCATCAATGTCCATCACGGCGCGCAGGGTGCGCTCTTTGCGCCCGGCATACGAGGTCAGCCACACCTTCTCGGACAAGGGGACGCGCTTGCCATTGACGAACAGCGCGGCATTGGCGTTGCGGGTATAGATCGAGAAGTAGGTCTTGACCGTATCGGCCTTGCCGGAAACCTCCTTCTTTTGCGCGGCGTCCCGGGCATTGAACGACCGGTTGAGACCGGTTTCCGCCAAGGTTTTCGTATCCGGCGCAGGCGCCTCCGCTTTAAACTGGAAGACCCGGTAGCGCTCAACGTCGTTCACGTCCGCAATGTCCGGCGCCCATGTGGCCAACTCTTTTTGGGGAGTGGTCGCGTGCCGCGCGACATTGACCCGCCACGTGTCGCCGGGGCTGGGCACAGCGCCGAGCCGCGCGAACGGGATCGCCGCTTCCGCGACCCAGGAGCCTTGCCGGCGCGTGGCCGCGACGCTCCAGCCCTCCGGCCAGTGCGCCGCCAGTGGATTGAGGAGGAACGAAAGGCCGTCTTTCCGACCGGCCGGCACAAGGTCGATTCTGACGCAGTCGTTCTGCCACAGGTCAGGCCCGCCCTCTTTCCTGGCCGGCAGTTTGTCCGCGTTCGGCTGGTAACAGCGGATGGCAATGAAAAGCGCATCGCGCGTGAACCCCGCCTGGACATAGGACGGGGCGGAGGTGACGAACTCGCGTTGTCCCTCGCCCGCGACCACGCCGGGGTTGACCTGCAGGCCGTCGTCACTGGCCACGACGGTTTGCAGGCGGGTGAACCCCGTGATCTCGGGCGTCACGCGCCAGGCGGGATCGTCCAACAGGCCGTCCACCTTTGGCGCAAGGTCGAGCGCGTGGCAAGGGTAGACGTTCTCATCGCCAATGGCTTGACGCAGGGCGGCGTCCGTGAACACCGACAGCCGCCCCAGTGACAGCTCTCCGCCGACTCCCGCGGGCGGGTAGAACTGCAGGCAGAACGGCACCTTCTGCGGCGGCGTGCGGAACCGGATTTCGACGGTCTGCCACGCACCCGAGGCCGTGAAATCGCGCGCGGGCGCGACCCACGCCCATCCGGCACCTTCGTCCTGCCGCATGATGCCGACCTTTGCCGTCCCCGTCCCCCCCACACGGACGTCGCCTCTCAGGCAGTAATCCGTGTCCGGCGCCAAACCGGTCACAACGCGGTAAACCTTGAAGTCGCCGCCCGGCCGTCTCCGGATCATCGTCAACACCCCGTTCGCGACAAGGAACTCGCCGGTGTCCTCGGGAATGTTCACCGGCGTGCCCCAGCCCGCCGGGGTTTTCAGATCCGCCTTCCCCAGCATGTCGGTGAGCATGCCCGCCGCACGGGCGGACGGAACCCCGGCTAACAAGGTGACGCCTAAAGCACAGATTGTCAGGACATAACGCGTTGAGTGCCGTGTCATGGCGATAGTTCTCCCCCATTTGCTTGTTACATACCGACTGCTGACTTTGATAAGGATAGTTTATTTCAAGGCGGGTTGCAACTGAACACGGCACAAAAATGACCAATGCCTGACTTTTTAGCGTTGCCGCATGCCTAAAGATGACGTATGGTATTCCGGGTTTGGCGTTACGCCGCAGCTTCCAACATGAAACTGATCGCCGAAAAACCGTCTCCTTTTTCCGCCACGGATCTCGTGGAATGCACGCTCATCCGCGGCCGGGAGTTCGGCGATGTCTGGCATCACCATCCCGCCTGCGAAATCACCCTCGTCCGTCGCGGGGGGTCGGAACGCTGGGTGGGCGACACGCTTGAGCCGCTCACGCCGGGGGCGATCGCCTTCCTCGGCCCGGACGTGCCGCACGATTACCGCAACGTCCCCCTCCCGAACCGCCAACCCAAACAGGTGGAAGCGGTGGTGGTCCATTTCATGCCGCACCTTTTGGGCGAAGCGTGGTACTCCTGCGCGCCCATGGATCCGCTGCGCCGCCTGTTCGAACGCGCCCGCCGCGGCCTCCGGGTGGGCGGGCGCACGCGCGACCGCGCGGAAGAACTCCTTGTTCGGATGACGCATGAACACGGCCTGCGCCGCCTGATCCTGCTGCTCGAACTGCTGGATCTGCTGGCCAAATCCAAACACCTGACGGAGATCTCATCCGAAGGGTTCCTCGTCGAGGTCAGGGCTTACACGTCCGACCGCATCGGCATCGCCTGCGCCCACATCAAACAGCATCTGGGCACCCCCATCCGCGTTCCTGAACTCGCGCGCATGCTGGGACTCAGCGAGAGCGCCTTCAGCCGCCTGTTCAAAAAATGCTGGCGGAAACGGACAAGACCGTCGCGGAGATCATCCGCGCGTGCGGGTATCTCTCCCCCGCCCATTTCCAGCGCCAGTTCAGGAAAATCCACCGCCGCTCGCCGCAAGAATACCGCCTGAGCCTGCGCACAATTTCCTGAAGGGAAAACGGGGCGGGAGCCGGTGACCGCCTCATGGCAGCGCGCGACAGCGGCTCCGATCTCCAATCAACCCTAACCAGCCGCACAGGAACGCTTACTCATTCCCGCTGCGGTCAAGCTCCGACAAGACATAGCGGCAACAGACCACCTTTTCCAACAGATCCTGCGGAATGTAGAAATAGTGGTTCGAAGACTCGTAGCCGATGCGCGAATCCGCTTTCACCAACGGCAGCAACTGTTTCGCGGTCGCACATTCAGCCTGCACGATTTTGCGCAGTTCCGCCCGGAAGGCCGCCCGCGCCGCCGCATCGGGCGCGGCCAGCAGCTTGTCGCGTGCCGCCACAAACTGCGCCTGGTTCACGCACGAGGCAAAATGCAGCTCTATGGCGCGGAAAAGCCCCAACTCGCGCGTGACCGCTTGCCGCAGAGAATCCGGTGTCTGAGCGGCCAGCCGCCCCCACAGGCCGTTGCCGCGCGCGAACCCGTCCCGCACTTTCTTCATCTGCGTGATCCACACCCCGTCCGGATAAATCGACCGCCACGATTTGAGATCGTCGTACGGGATTCCCACCATCGTGGCCCTGTAGCCTGTGGGCTTCAGGTAAAAGGGATTGGCCGGACCCATCTGCTGCGGCCCATTGTACACCGTCCCGATGTGAAAGGGATACTCGCGGAACCCGTCCGAATACGCGGTCCACGCCTGCCGCACGAGCGGCACGGCGGCTTTACCGTAGTGCCGTTCCGCCACACGGTCCAGCACCGTCCCGATGTCCGAGGTCTCTTTCGTAAAGGCCTGGAACACCTCCAGGTTCGGCGAGGGATAACACCCGAGGCTCCAGCTCAGCATCAGCCCGTTCACGCCAGCCGACATGAGGTTGCGCGCGTGCTCCGCCACCAAATCCATGGCGGGCAGGTAGGGAACGGCGCTGAACTCCCACGTCGCGCCGACCTGCACCTTCGCGGAGGCCTTCAGTCCCGCCGCACGGGCCAGCGCCCAGTGCTTGGCCGCGCGGGGGCCAGGCCCGACCGCCGAGATCGAATACTCGCCGACCTCCGACTTCACGCCGCCGCGCTCGATCGGCAACGATTTCTCGCTCACCGACTGAATCCAGCAGTTTTTCGGGAGCTTCGCGATAATCTCTTCCGTATGTGCGTCATCCCAGGCCCAGTCCCACACGATCATTTTGGCCTTGGGGTTGCCGCGAGCTATGCCCTGCGCGATCGTCGCGTTGACCTCCGCGATGATGTCGGCATAGGAACGGGTCTTGCAGCGCTCGCACTTCGCC
>JALHET010000208.1 GCA_022839525.1 Lentisphaerota bacterium | reverse complement strand
GCCCCAAGCCATGCACCCTGCCAGACCCAGAACCGTCAGCCAACCCGCGCTTTTCGTTTTCATTTTGGGTTCTCCTGTTTGTTTTTATTAGAGGCCGCGCGTTACGACCTCACGACATCGTCGGCGTGGCGGTCGATCCATTTCCTGGACCATTCCACGGCCTCAAGGTTCATGTCGCACAGCGGCGTACAGTGAAAAATCATGCCCTCGATTTTCCCTTCCCGCATCCACTGCAGCCCCAGCCGGCACTGGTGCTCCATCAGCTCGATCGGGATCGGTTTTTTCCCGCCGAAATCCCACATATAGATGCCCAGCAGCGTCCGCTTGCCCGGCGCGATCCGCTGGTAGGTTTCGAAATTCTGCTGGAGCTTGGCGAGATGCGGCGCGTCCCATGTCCAGAAATAGACCTCATCGCAGCAGTCGATGTGGTGGATGATGGACGGGTGCAACTGATACGAGTAGAGCACCAGCGACAGGTCAAGGGGCCGCGGGCGGGCAGCCAGCTCCGCCCGCAGGGTCTTGAGCGTGGAAACGGTCAGCCCCTTGGTCCGCGTCTGGGACTCCTGTTCGCCCGGTTTGGGCGCCCCGTTGCCGTGGAAGAAATCGTCCATGTTCAGGCCGACCAGATTCGGCATGCTGTCGGCCAGTTCCAGCGCCATGCGCTTCTTGTCCGCGAAGGACTCGGGTGCGCCGTCATCGATGCTCCAGACGACCCGTTTGGTTTTCGCGAACTGTTTGACGTATTCGCCGAACGGGGGGCGGGGCATGCCGCGCCAGCGGATGACGCAGACGTTGGGGATGCCCATGTAGTTGATCGCGGCGGCGGGCAGGATGTCACCCTTGTCGGCGGGCAGATTGTAAAGCCCCTTCGTGGTGCCGGCGTCGTGTCCCCACATCCACATCCGGTCGCGGAGGGTGTTCTCATACGCGGGATACTTTGCTTTCGCGGCACAGAGGCTGCCGCATCCTGCGGGCAATGTGGAAATGGCCGCGCCAGCGGCAGTCCCTTCTAAAAACCTTCGGCGTGTGATCATGTCCCGTGTCCTTTCCGTGGCTTTTTTTTAATAAAAGCCTTGTTTCAGTTTCTTTGACTTTACCAGACCGGTGGATATTGTATATGTCCCCGTTTGTTTTTTTTGTGTCCTTTTTTTTCTTGGAAATGGAAGCCGTTGTACAACCGTTCACTTCTGTTCCGGAGAGGCCGGGCGCGCGTCGTGCCGCTTGCGCCCTTCGAGCATGTAAGCCCAGATGCCTTTGTCAAAAAGCGCGACGCGCGCGTTCTCAACCGGTGTTTCCGCTGCGGCGCGGGCCTGGTCCATCAGCTTGGCATACTGCGCCATCCGCTCCGGCGTGCCGAGCGAATCCCAGGCGAGTTGCGCGGTCTGGTGCTGGTGGGCGGGCGATGTCCGGATGGACTCCGGGTAGCGCGCGGGATTCGAATAGGCGTCCTCGATGGCGAGGTAGAGGGCTTTCATGGGCGCGGCGGCGGCGCCGTAGTAGCGGGTGAAAAACTCCGCGATCAGCGCTTCGCCGTCCAGGTCCGGATCATCCGCGAGTTTGAAGGTCAGGTAGAGTTCCAGCTGGTCCATCAGATAGGTCGCGCCGCACTCGCTGGAGTGCTCCAAAAAGATGCCGCGGACTTTCGCCTCATGGAAAAGCCGCATCTGATCCACAACGCGGTGCGCGAAGAAACCGGGGAAGTAGTGGAACTTCCCGAAGTTTGCGCTGAGTGCCGGAAAACAGTAGTAGAGCCAGAGGTAAATCGGGCGATCCGGATCCTGGCGGCGCCAGCCGTCGAGGACGTTGCGGTCGTTCGCCTCCATTGAGGGGCACCACCAGTTGCGCGTGTGCAGGCAGAGCTGGACTTTGATGTTCGGTTCCAGACGCACGGCGGGGGGGCAGTACCCGTATTTCGCATAGGCCAGTGTCCCGATCCATTTTCCGGGATGGGTCTTGCGCACCTCGGAGGCCACCGCATTGACGAATTCGAAAATGTAGGCGCTGGCGTAACCGCCGGTGAACTGGGGGTTGTCGCGCTCGCTCTCGTCGAACCGGGGTTGACAGCGCGGGCATTTGCAGTACTGCGAGTTGTCCATGGGCCCGAGGGCGAACAGGTCGCCCATGGCCACTGCGCCGGGGTGCGTGCCTTTGCCGTCGAAATAGTCGCGGGCGTCCTGGACAACCTGGCGGATGAAGCCGGGGTGGGTGTAGCACATTTGCGGCGGCTTTCCGGTGTAGCCCTGCGCGAACCAGTCGGGGTGCTCCTTCAGGAAGCGGTCGTAATACCCGTAGAACGAGTGGCTCCCGGAGAAGGGCTGTCCGCCCAGGCGCATCCGCAGTTTCCAGAGGGTGACCTCATGCGCGGACACCGTGTCGGGCGGGGCGGGCAGGTAGAGCGGCGACGACGCGAGCCAGAGATAATCCATCGCCGGTGCCCGCAGGATGTCCCTGCCGCGCACGGCAAGCGTGGGAGCGGAGGGGCAGACGAGGCCGATCCCCGTCGGCGCGTACCAGCGCACGCCGCAGAAGCGTTCGAGAAAATCGTAGACCGCGTTGAGCGAGCCGCGCTCCACGAAAAAATCTGGGGGTATCGCGGTGTGGCATGCGGTTGCGCTGTTGTACGGCGGCCCCGCCGTTTCGTCAAAGTGAAAAAGCGTCACCGTATCCTGATCCGGCGCGCAGGGGGCTTGGGGACAGCCGGCCGCGGGGGTGCGGGCACGTTTGGAAATACGCACGTCATCGATCAGCCCCTCGAACGGGTTGCTGGTGGCGTGAAGGTCATCCGTTTTCACGCCGCCGATTTTAAGCGCGGCGCCCTTGCACGTTGTCCGGACGTATTCCGCCGCACCGGCACGCTTGCCGTCCACGTACAGTTCCATTTTTCCCGCCTTCGCGTCATACGTGGCGAGGAGGTGGTGCCAGCCTTCAGCGAGCGGCTCTGAGCGCACGCCATACCCTCGTTTGCCGTCATACGTCGTGTAAGAGATCACGCCGCTTTTCGGGTCACGCTGAAGGATATGGTAGGTCCACGGCGTGTGCCCGTCGAGCCGCAGGATCGTGCCGGGCTTCGCGGGCGCGGCGGCGGGCAGCCACACCCACGCCTCCAGGGAGCCGGCCGCATCGTCGAACGGGCAGTCCGGCACGGACAAGACGGATTTGGCGCCGTCGAACTTCAGCGCGCCGCCGAATTTTCCTGCGGCGCGTTGCGGCCTGCCGGCTGTGCCCGTTTGGTCATCCAGTTGCGCGTCCCGGCCCATCAGCACGAGCGTGTCCGGGAGGAACGTGATGAGGTATTCCTGCGGTTTGAACGCGGTGCCGATCTTCAGCGCGCGGGTCGCCGCGCTCTCGCCGACGAGAATGCGGCGGCCGTTCACCGGCGTCTCATCCGTGACGATGGGCAGTGTTGCGCCGGTGATTTTGCGCACATGCTCCTGCAGCTCCGCCGCCGCGAAGTCCGCCGCCACCGCCGCCTCTTTGGCGACAACGATCGTCGCGTCCGGCTTCCCGCCGCGCGCGATTCCAAAGGGGACGGCCGGCGGTTCGGCTGCGCCGAGCATCCCCGGCGCTTCCTGCAGCAGTACGGCAAAAGCGAGGCATCCGATTCTCTTCATGATGTGTGCTCCCTGTCCGGGCTGTCGCGGTTTACCTGCCGCGCGCCGTCATTTTTTTCCGCGCTCGAAAAACAGCCAGCCGAGGTTGGCCGGATTGTCGGTGTTGATCAGGAGGCGCGGGCCCCAGGGGTTCCGGGCGATCCACGACGTTTCTCCCGCTCCGGCAATCTCGTTCCTGACATTGACCCGCAGCGGTTTGGGGGCGACCGGATCAGCGTGGAGCGAGACGAACGGGATGCGCCGCCAGCCGTACCAGCCCCGGTTGTTTTTCATGCGGAACCACCCGATGCCGTAATTGAGCGTCGGCCACAGTCTGCGCGGCTCGACCGTGAGCGTCACGGAACCCGCCTTTTTCAGGTGTTCGCCGACGCACTCGGTCAGCACGTAGAAGGCGTCGCGGTCGTGGCAACAGGCCCAGCGGATCTCGGGCACGGCGGCGTTGGTGCCGGAACAGGTCTGCCACTCCAGTCCGTCGGGCAGGCGGTGGTTGGCGGGATTGCCGGACACGCGCGTCCCGATGTCCGCGCAGAAGAGGCTGCGCACGGCGGGGCCGTCGGGCTTGCGTCCGGAGTAGGCGGCAAAGACATCCGCGCCGCTCGCGATCTCGCGCTCGAGCGCGGGGAATTCCTTGTCGAGCAGGCCTTGGATCTGCTTCATGCGCCAGCGGATTTTCGCGGGATAATACTTGTA
>JALHET010000207.1 GCA_022839525.1 Lentisphaerota bacterium | reverse complement strand
TTCCGTTTTCCGCAACCCCGCGGGTGATTCCTCAGGCCGGCTGCTGGACGCCTCGGGGTGCAAGGGTCTGCGGATCGGCGGGGCGCGGGTGACGGATTTTCACGCCAATATTGTGGCGGTGGAGGGGACGGTTACGGCGTCGGATGTCCTTGCGCTGGCGTTACGGATGCGCGACCGGGTCGCGCGGGGGTGCGGGGTGAGGCTGACGCCTGAGATCAGCGGTTTGGATGACGGGCAGACGGGATTATGGAAATGAAGCGAGTTGCGGTTGTCATGGGGGGGACGTCGAGCGAGCGCGATGTGTCGCTCCGGTCAGGCGCGGCGGTGGTTCAAGGCCTGCGGGAGGCGGGATTCGACGTGATGCCGGTCGTGCTGGATCAGGACCGCATCGACGCGCTGCCCGAGGGTGTGGAGGCGGTCTTCCTGGCGCTACACGGCGGCTATGGCGAAAACGGCGGGGCGCAGGCGGATTTGGACCGGTTGGGCATGCCGTACACGGGGCCGGGCGCCGCAGCGAGCCGAATCGCCATCGACAAGGCCGCGACCAAACGGATTTTAGAGGATGCGGGCATACCGACCGCGCCCTTCGAGGTGTTGCCGCGCGGTGCGGAAACGACCGCGTTGCCGTTGCCGGTGGTGGTGAAGCCACCGCGGGACGGGTCGAGCGTGGGGATTTCCAAGGTGACTGCGACGGGGCAGTGGGCTGAGGCGCTGAAGGCCGCGCGTGAGGTGGATCCGCAGGGCGAGGTGCTGGTGGAGACGTACATTCCGGGGCGCGAATGGACGGTGGGCATCGTGGGCGGGGAGGCCTTGCCGGTGGTGGAGATACAGGCTCCGGGGGGCTGGTACGGGTTTGCGGAGAAGTATACGCAGGGTGTGACGCGATACGTGTTCCCCGAGTCGGTGGAGGACACGCCTCTGACGGCGAAATGCCAACTGCTGGCTTTGTTGGCGTTTCAGGCGGTGGGGTGCCGCGGGCTGAGCCGTGTCGATTTCCGCGTGACGCCGGAGGGGCAGCCTTACGTGCTGGAAATCAACACGATTCCGGGTTTCACGGCGACGAGTCTTTTGCCCAAAGCGGCGGCGAAGAAGGGTCTCGGTTTCAGCGCGTTGTGCGCGAGGCTGATCGAATATGCGGCTTGCGATTGAAGGATGTGGCGATGTCATGGTTTCCTTTAAAAAAACGGAAAGATAAAGCCCGTTTAGGGCGGTTCGCGGTGGGCGGGCGGCGCGTGACCGGTGTCGTCACGGATTTGCCGGCGGGGGTGACGTTCGCTTTGGGGCTGGCGGCCTTCCTCGTGTTTCTGGGGGTTGGGGTGTGGGGGTGCTGGTCGTTGTTCGAGAGCTACTATTTCCGTTCGCAGCACCTTTTTGTGCTGAAGGATTTGCGCAACAACGTGACGATCACGACCGGCAAGACCTTGACGCCCGACTTGGTCTGCGAGGTGTTGGGCTTGCGCGAGGGGGTCAACCTTTTCTCGCTGGCGATTAGCCAGAAGCGTAACGAGCTGTTGGAACAGGCGCCGAATATCCGAGACATTTCCATTGTGCGGCGTATGCCGGACAAGATGAGCATCACGATCATTGAGCGCGAGCCGATCGCCCGGGTGGGCTCGAACGGGAGGGTCGTAGATGAGGAGGGCGTTGTGTTCATCCGGTATGCGGGTACGGGCGGGCTGCCGATGATCAAGGGGGCGGATGGGTTCCTGCAGCTCAAGCCGGGGGACCGGCTGCACGGCAACGAAATGGCGGCGGTGAGGCTGGTGCACAATGCCATGCGCCCGGAATGCCGGTTGCGCCTGTTGGTGTTGGATACGACGAAAGAAGACTATTTGCTGTTGACCCTGTCGGATCACCGTCAGGCGAAGTTTGCCTGGGATGGTATGCAGGACGAGGGGAAAAATACGGTGGCGAGGATGCAGAGGCAGTTTGATCAGTTGGCGCAGGCGATGGAGAGCGAAATCGGTCGTCCTTGCCTGTTGTGGGATGCGACGCACCCGGGGCGTATTTTCGGAATGCCGCCCGGGATTGAATGAGGCGGAGAAACGAGGTGTTATGGCGATTCCTCCGATTGCTGCTCTGGAGATCGGGACGTCACGCACGGTGATGTGTGTGGGCGAGTCTGACGAGAGCGGACGTGTCAGGATTACGGGCGTGGGGACGTACCCCACGACCGGTGTGCGCAAGGGGCAGATCACGGATTTGGCACAGGCGCGTGTGGGTGTCGAGGCGGCCGCCAAACAGGCGGGGACACAGGCCGATGTGAGCATCTGGCAGGTGTTGCTGGCGACTTCCGGCGCCCACATCCAGGCCGTTGTGAATCCCGGCATGGTGACGATCCGGTCGGGCGACAGCGTGGTCTCGCGGGAAGACATCGAGGAGGTCACGGAGAACGCGCAGACGGTCCAGCTTGAGGCAGACCGGCAGGTGTTGCACACGATCACACAGTCGTTCACGGTGGACGACCAGCCGGGGATCGTCAAGCCCGAGGGCATGCGGTGCAAGGTTCTCGCATTGAATGTGATGGCGGTGCACGGGTTGCGGAACCGCATCGAAAACGCGGTGAGTGTGGCGAAAAGCGCCCATCTTGAGGTGACGGATGTGGCTTTTTCTGGCATTTGCGCGGCGCTTACGGTGCTGACCCCTGAGCAGAAGCGGAACGGCGTGGTCTTGATTGATCTCGGCGGCGGCACGACGAATTACATCGCTTACTGCAACAACGTGATCTCAGCAGTCGGCTGTGTCGCCGTGGGCGGGGATCATGTGACGAACGACATCGCGTTGGCTTTCACCATCCCCTTAAACCGTGCGGAGGAGATCAAGCGTACCGAGGGGAGTGCGGTCATCGATCCTGAGAGCGGCGGGCGGCGGGTGACGTTGCCGGCGGAGGTCGGTTTTGAAGAGCGGCTGATCAGTTGTAAAACGCTGCATACGGTGATCAACGCGCGGATGGACGAGACGTTCCGCGTGTTGCGTTCGAAACTTGATGAGGCGGGGGTTCTGCCGCATTTGGGTGCCGGTGTGATTCTTACGGGAGGCGGCGCGTATCTGCGCAAGGTGACGGATCTGGCGCAGCGTGTTTTCGGGCTGCCGTGCCGGATCGGGGTGCCGGTCAATGTCGACGGGCTGGAGTCGGTTGAGCAGCCCGCCGCTTTATCCACAGCAGCCGGTCTGGCGCTGTACGGGCGGCTGACGTACGAGGATCGCGGGCTTTTCGCCCCGCTGAAGAACCTGTTTAAGGGGGTGTTCTACCGATGAGCGAGAACCAGCAGTCGGGGCTTCTTTTATTGGGCGTGGGCGGCGGAGGATGCCGGTTGGCCGCGTCAGTCCTGGCCTCTTATGGCAACGGGCTGCGCACGTTGGGGGTGGATACGGATGCGCTGTCAAACCGGTCGGCGGTCGCGGACGGTATGACGTGTCTGCTGCTGGGCGGCTCGCGGCTGGCGGGGCATGGCACGGGCGGGGACGCGATTCAGGGCAGACTCGCCGCGCAGGACGATATGCAGAATCTCTTGCCTCACCTGCAAGGGGTGAGGACGGTGGTGTTGACGGCCTGCCTTGGCGCGGGGACAGGGGGCGGCGCGACACCGGAGATCGTCAAGACGCTTCATGACATGGGGATCGCGACGGTCTGTTTTGTGACGCTGCCGTTCACGTTTGAAGGCGAGGCGCGGCGCAAGGCTGCCGAGCGCGTGTTGCCGATGATTGAGGAGAACGCGGATTCTCTGGTGGTGGTCGCGCTGGACGACCTGTTCAGCGACGCGGGCGGGGGGGTGTTGGCGGATGCCATCCACGCCGCGGAGAGGTTGGTTTCGGCGGGGATCACCCTGCTGTGGCGGATGGTGTCGAAACCGGGCTTTATCCGCCTGGACGCGGAACGCTTGCGCGCGATGGTTTTAAAGGGCGGTAACGCGCGGTTCGGGTTCGCGTCAGCAGAAGGCCCGGGACGTGCGTCGCAGGTGTTCGCGGCTCTGCGTGCCTGCCGGCTGTTGCGGTCGGGCGATGCGCTTTCCAAGGCAAACGCGCTGCTGTTGGGTATCGTGGCCGGGCAGGATCTGAGGCTGGCCGAGATCGGCGAGATCATGGGACGGGTGCGGGACGCGTGCAAACGCGGTTGCCATGTCGAAATGGGCACCGTCCTTGATGCGCAGTTTGACGGCCGCATTGAGCTGGTGGCGCTGGCCTTCGAGAGTTGGACTGCCGCGGCACAGGCGGATCCCCGCAAGGAGGTCTCGCAGGCGCAGCACGAGCCGCCGGTGGCGGAGGTGTTCCCGATTCAGCCGGGCAGCAAGCGGGGGCGTGGCAAAGGCAGCAAACTTTCGTTTGGGGCGACTGGGCGCG
>JALHET010000206.1 GCA_022839525.1 Lentisphaerota bacterium | reverse complement strand
TGCAGAATGCCTGAAGGGATGAGGTGCAGGACATATTTCTTGCCTCCGGCAATCACCGTGTGCCCGGCATTACTGCCTCCCTGAAACCGCACGATCACATCCGCTTGCGAGGTCAGGACATCAACCACCTTCCCCTTGCCTTCATCACCCCACTGAGCACCCACCAGAACCGTATTCGGCATAAAAACTCCCACTCATGAGCCACATGCGCCAGCCCCTCCGGCACAACGGGTCATAAGTATAGCCGATTTTCAACCGCTTGGGCAATCCTTGACCGCCGCAATAAAAAAACAAAATCGTCGTGCTTCTCCCTTGAGTTGATCCCCTGTCATGGTATACTTCTATATTATTCATGTGTAAGGCATGCGCGTTTCGTTTGCCGTATCCGCAAGCCGGCAGATGTACCGCCGAACCCAATTAAGGAAAGAGTATGAAACTGAGCACGTTGACACAGCTAACACGCCGTCGTTTTATGAAGTCCGCCTCCGCAGGCGCCACGCTCGCCGCCCTGCCCGGCATCCTGAAAGCCCAGCAAGCCCCGTCGCAGAACGTGGTCGGCGCCAACAGCCGGGTCAACGTGGCTTGCGTCGGCTTTTCAGACCGCTTCAAGGACGCCCTGCTACCTTCCTTCATCAAGTCAAAGGACGCGCTGAACTTCGATATGGTCGCGCTGGCCGACCTCTGGAACCAGCGCCGCACGGAAGGCAAGGCACGGATCGAGGAGAAGATCGGCCACAGCATCGATGTCTACACGAGCGATGAGGATCTGTACGAAAAGGCCAAGAATGTCGACGCCGTGATCATCTCCACCGCCGACTTCCAGCACGCGCGCCACACCGTGCACGCCGTCAACGCCGGCAAGGACTCCTTCACCGAGAAGCCGATGGCCGAGGACATGGACGCCGCCAACGCCGCGCTCGATGCCGTCAACGCCGCCCGTAAGGCCGGCAACCGCGGCGGAGCCGTCGTGCAGATCGGCTCGCAGCGCCGCAGTGGCAACGCCTACCATATCGCCAACGACTACATCCGCTCCGGCAAGTTCGGCGACATCACCTATGTGGACCTCTGCTGGAACGTCAACCAGCCGCGCCGCTGGCGCCGACCGGAAGCGCTGGTCGCCAGCCTCAAAGAGGCCGACACCGACTGGAAGCGCTGGCTGCTCGACCGTCCGATGGTCGCCTTCGACCCGCGCAAGTACCTCGAGTTCCGTCTCTTCTGGCCCTACTCCTCCGGCATTCCCGGCCAGTGGATGTGCCACCAGATCGACACTGTCTCCTGGTTCACCGGTTTCGAATTTCCGCGTTCGGCCATGGCGGCCGGCGGCATCTATGCGTGGAAGGACGGCCGCCAGAGCTGCGACACCTTCACCACGATCCTCGAGTACGGCCCGGATAACGACCCGTCCAAGGGTTTCCAGGCGGTCTTTAGTTCGCGCCAGACCAACTCCGCGCGCGGCAATGTAGAGAAGTACCACTCCGCCATCGGCACCATTGACCTGATCAACGGCACCGTTTCCAACGAAGGCGTTGAAAGGGTCAAGCTGGAGACCCAGAAACTCGCCGAGACCGAGGCCGCAGCGACCGCCGCCAACACTGGCGCGGGCGGCATGGAAGTCGCCCACATGCGCAACTGGATGGAGTGCATCCGCTCGCGCAAGCAGCCGAACGCCCCGATCGAGGCCGGCTACAGCCATGCTGTGGCGCTTATCATGTCCAACGCCTCGCTGCGCACAGGCATGAAGGCCACCTTCGACAAGGCGATACGGCAAGTGGTCGCCGGCGGCAAAATCTTTAAAGGCTATTGAGAAAAAGGCTGACAGCGGTTTGGGCTGTTAGGGAAACACCGCCCAATGTCTTCCTAACAGCCTAACGCGGGCAAAGCCCGCAACCCAATTCAATCTCACACAAAGGCTCAAAGGACACAAAGGTTTTTCCATGACAACCCCATTCCCCTTCGTGCCCTTCGTGTCTTCGTGTGAAAACAACGTGTTTTTTATTGGCCTTATCGGTCGGTAAGGCACGAATAGCCTAGTAGCCTTCAGTCTAAACACCAAAAGGGATATACCCATGTATTTGAACCGCAGAACATTCATGCAGGCGTTGGCGGCGGCCGGTGCCCTGGGAGGCACCGGTATGGCTCGCGCAGTGAAAACCCAGCCCAAAATCCTGTTCGGAGTGTGCGCAGGCCCGGACAAGGCCGAGAAGCTGAAAGCCATCGGCTACTCGTTCCTCGAAGGGGGGGTCGCGGGAACCTTAAAGCCAGAAACTCCAGACGCCGAGTACGCGCCGGATCTGGCAAAACTCAAGGCCTGCGCCCTTCCCTTCCAGTCGTGCAACGGGTTCCTTCCCGGAAAATTCCATCTCACCGGCCCCGAACCGACGCACGACGCCGCTCTGGACTATGCGGTGAAGGCATGCCAGCGCGCGGACGAAGTCGGCATTCCTTTCATCGTTTTCGGCAGCGCTGGCGCCCGGAACGTGCCGGAAGGGTTCGACATGGCCAAAGGCAAGGCGCAGTTCATCGACTTCTGCCAGAAACTCGGCGACCGCATCAAGGATTGCAAGGTCACGATCACGCTTGAGCCTTTGAACAAGGGTGAATCGAACATCCTCAACTCGGTCACCGAGGGCATCGAATATGTGGACACCATCCGCCGCCCGCGCATCAAACTGCTCGCGGACTTCTATCATATGATGAAGGAGAACGAAAGCCCCGACGCTATCCGCAAGGCCGGCGCGCGCCTCCGTCACTGTCACATCGCCGAGTTGGAAGGCCGTAAGGCGCCCGGCACCAAGGGCGAGGATTTGAGCGGTTTCTTCAAGGCGCTGAAAGACATCGGATACGTCGGCGGTGTCTCGTGCGAGTGCGGCTGGCCCAAGGAAAACATCGAAGAGGCCTGGAAGAAGGCGCTCGCGACCATGCGCCAGCAAGCCGGTCAAGAGGGATGAACGTTCAACGTTCAAGTGCGCGACTAAGGGACAGGTGTTTAGACGACCTCAACAATCGATCCCGATCCCAATTTGGATGAAACCACGAAACCTTGAAACCAAAGAGAGTTGAGGGCTCAACTCTTTTTAGGATTACCGCCTGCCTCTTGACATTCGGTCAAATGCCCTTATTTTGTGACACGAAAGAGAGCAAACAGGTTTTACTTTGTGGCAAACGCGCTTTTTTACCGACCTTTATTAGAGGATTTGCGGTGCTGGCGGGACGATCCGAACCGCAAGCCCCTGATTGTCCGCGGTGCGTGCCAGGTCGGCAAGAGCTGCCTCGTGCGGCTCTTTGCCGGGGAGTATCCGCGCTATGCGGAGCTGAATCTGGAAAAGTCCTCGCATGCCGCCCTGTTCCGGCGCGGGCTGACACTTGCCTATAACTTACACCCAAAGTTATCCTCATTTATATTCCCGTGCGAAGCGCGGGCGGCGGGCTAACCGGATTACCAGCGGCATCTCAATTTTGTTTACGAAAAGAAACGATGTTGTTATCTTTTGTGTATGAATTTTGAGGAACTGGCGGAACCCCTTCATACCACGCGGAAGAGACCCTTCCACCTCGCTGATTCCTACGCCAGGATACTGGCTGCTCCGCTCTCCGCCGTTCTCGAGTCCGGCCTCCCCTACCGTTCCGGCTTCCACTGGACCGAGCGCCACCTGCAGTGCCTCTGGTATGACGAACGCTACCGTCCATCCAGTTTCCCGCTGCCCGGCGGCGAAACCGCCCGGGTTCTCAGTCCGGGCGAATGGAATCTGGAGGCGGGACCTGATTTCCTCAACGCCACACTCCTGATCCAGCCCGGCGAACGGCAGCTCCACGGCGATGTGGAGATCCATGTCCATCCCTCCGACTGGGACACGCACAACCACCGGGGCGATCCCGCTTATGACCGTGTCATCGCTCACGTCACATGGTTTGCGGGACCGCCGCCCCGTACCTTGCCGTCAGGCGTCTGCCCGATTTCGCTTGCGGAACCTGTGTTGTCACACCCCGGTCTCTCGCTCGGCGATATCGATCTCAAGTCTTACCCCCACGCCGTCCTCCCCGTCACGCCCCGGCCGTGCGAAGCCTTTTTGAAAAACGATCCCGACCGCGCCCGAGCCTTGCTTGCCTCCGCAGGGCATTACCGTCTCCGTCTCAAGGCAGACCGCATCCGTACGCGCCTCGAGCAAAGCGGCGACCGGAGCCAAATCTTCTACGAGGAAGTCATGGCCGCCCTCGGTTTCAAGCACAACCAGATGCCGTTTCGCGCGCTCGCCCGACTCATCCCCCTCGCCTCGCTCGGCGTCCGGCGTGAGACCGCGTTTGCCCGTCTACTTGGCGCAGGCCGGCTCCTGCCCCAACCTGA
>JALHET010000205.1 GCA_022839525.1 Lentisphaerota bacterium | reverse complement strand
GTCGCCATCTGGCAAGCGCATCGGTGACACAGGTGATCTCTTCACCGGCTTTACGTGCAACTCAAACGATCCGCCTCCTTGCCGAGCAGAAGAAGTTGCCTATGCAAGAGTGCGCAGACTTGAAGAATTTGGGTATGGGCGACTGCACTGGACTTACACACGAGGAAACGCGCACTTTGCTCGGTCTTTCCGCATGGGAAGAGGCTTTTCGCTGTCCGAAAGACGATGTACGATACTTCAAGGACGGCGAGACACTTTCCGAGTTGGCGATGAGGGCTTGGCGGGGAGTGAACCAAATTGTGTCTGAGCATGGGCAAAATGACAATGCGCTCGTTGCCGTTGCGACCCACGAGGAAGTTATCGGCGTGCTACTGTGCAAAATGACCGGCATGCCCCTTTCGCGTCTCTGGTGGTGGGGTGGACGATTGCGCCCCCCCCTCTACGCCAACATAACCGAGGTACTATGGCGGGATGGACAATGGACACTCGTTCACTTCGGTTGCACAAAGCATCTTGCGGAGTTATGATCGGCCAACTGGCAATTAACGGATTAATCGCAGGCAGCATCTACGCGCTTGTGGCCCTGGGCTTTACCGTCATCTATGGCACCGTGAGATTCTTCCACTTTGCCCACGGCGCGGTGTATGCCGTTGGGGCGTATCTTGCTTGGTTGGCTGTGTCGCGCCTCGGTCTGCAGTTCTTCCCCAGTGTCGTTCTCGCTTGCCTTCTCGCGGGCGCGTTGGGCGTCCTGATCGATGTTGCCGTCTATCGGCCGCTGCGGGCACGCAGAGCCCCGAATCTGGTCTTCCTGCTGGCATCGTTCGGTATCTTCGTTTTTCTGAATAACGCTCTGCAACTGGCCTTCGGCGCGGACATCAAGAGTCTGCGAACCGGCCCCGTGACGGAAGGGCATCGCGTTCTCGGGGCGGTGATTACCGATATCCAGATCGTCATTCTGATCGCCAGTGTCCTGCTTGCTCTGGCGCTGATTCTGTTCGTGAAGGCGACTCGTCTGGGCAAGGCCATCAGGGCGGTCGCCGACGATACTGTCGCCGCGAGCATCGTAGGGATTCACTCGGAACATATCGTCCGCACCTCATTCTTCCTCGGCTCCGTCCTTGCAGGCGCGGCGGGCATACTGGTTTCCCTTGAGACGAACATCGAGCCGACCATGGGGTTCAACGCAATCCTGAAGGGCATCATCGCGGCGGTGATTGGCGGCATCGGGAGCATCCCGGGGGCGCTGATCGGCGGCTTGTTCATCGGGTTGGCTGAGAACCTCGGGATCTGGGGGATCTCGGCGGGATGGAAGGATGCGATTGCCTTTGCGATCCTCGTCGCCTTCCTCCTGTTTCGGCCGACTGGCATTTTTGGGGGAGAATCGGAAACACGGCGAACGTAAATGGAGTATCTGGCGCATATTTTGGCGATGGCAGGGGTCTACGTCATTCTGACAGTGAGCCTGAATCTCGTTGTCGGTTACGCGGGACTCCCGGCGATGGGTCACTCGGCGTTCTTCTGTGTGGGTGCGTACGCTTCGTCCCTGTTGGCCTTGAATGCCGGAATCTCGCCGTGGCTGGGAATCCTGGCCGCTGCGGTCATTGCCGCGGTGTGCGGGTGGGTCGTCAGCCTGTCTGCCGTGCGGCTGGCCGGGGATATTCTCGCGTTGGCCACGTTCGCGTTTGCCGTGGTGACGCATTCTATCGCCAGAAACTGGATTGACCTCACGCGCGGGCCGATGGGGCTGCCTGGCATCCCGCCTTTTCGTTTCTTCGGACTCCCGCTTGATACGGCATGGGCTTTCCTCCCGCTGGTCGGCGCGGTCTGTTGCCTGACGTTTTTCCTGAGCAAACGGCTGGTCGAATCCCCGTTCGGTCGCGTCCTGCAAGGGATAAGGGAAGATGAGATTATGACCGCTTCTCTCGGCAAGGACGTACCTCGGTACAAGCGGACCGTGTTCGTGGTCGGTGCATTGCTGGCCGGCATGGCCGGAACTTTGTATGCCCACTACATCACCTATATTGATCCGTCGAGCTTCACGCCGATGGAGTCATTCACCATCCTCTTGATGGTCGTCTTCGGCGGCATGGGCAGTCTGACGGGCTCTCTGGCCGGTGCCGTGCTGTTGGTTTTTCTGCCGGAGCTACTGCGGTTCATGGGGTTGCCCAGTGCGGTCGCGGCACCGTTGCGGCAGATGACCTACGGGGTGCTTCTCGTCGCGCTGATGTTGGTGCGTCCACAAGGCTTGTTGGGGAAGTTCAAATGGCGGTGAATCAGGCAACAACAGCGATGCTTTCCGTGGAGGGGCTGTCCCGGTCCTTCGACGGCGTGAAGGCGGTTGCCGGGCTGTCTTTCGATATTGCGCCAGGCGGAATCACAGCTCTGATCGGGCCGAACGGGGCCGGGAAGACAACCGTGTTCAACGCCATAACCGGCTTCCTGCGCCCCGATGCCGGGCATATCACATTCGACGGCAAGGAAATCACACACAAGACACCCGATGCGATCGCGCGCATGGGCATCGGACGTACATTTCAGGACTGCAAGACGCTTGCGCAGTTGCCGGTGTTGGATAACGTGATGCTGGCGTTTGCGGACGCAGCCAACGAGACCCTGTCCGTCGCGTTGTTGCGACCCCGCACCATGCTCGCTTCGGAAGGCGAAAAGGCGGATCGGGCGTGTGCATTGCTTGAAGAAGCCGGACTGCTCGGAAAAAAGGATGAACTGGCCGGCAACCTTTCTTTCGGCCAGCGGAAACTTCTGGCATTGTGCCGAGTGCAGGCGCTGAACCCGAGGCTTATCCTTCTCGACGAACCTATGGCCGGGCTGTTCCCCTCGATGGTTGTCAAGATGATGGAGATGATCCGGCGGTTGCGTGACAGCGGCAAGACAGTCGTTTTCATCGAGCACAACATGAAGGTCGTCATGGATATCTCAGACCGTGTCCTCGTGCTCAACTATGGCCAACTGATCGCGGACGGAGCACCTGACGTGGTTCGGAATGATCCCGCCGTGTTGGATGCCTATCTTGGGAGGAAAACCGACGGTGCTACTTGAAGTAAAAAACCTGAGTGTTGCCTACGGACACGCCTTGGCGATTGAGGATGCGTCATTCTCCGTCGCCGAGGGCGAGATTGTGGCCCTGCTCGGTGCCAATGGTGCCGGAAAGTCAACCGCACTGAAGGCCGTAAGCGGTGTCTTGGCGGCCGCTGGCGGCAGGGTCATAGACGGAGCGGTCTTGTATAACGGGGTGTCCATCTTGGGCCACCGGCCCGATCAACTGGTGGCAAGAGGGATATCGCTGGTGCCCGAAGGGCGACGGGTGTTTCCGAGCATGACTGTTCGCGAAAATCTGGAAATGGGCGCGTTCCTTCTCAACGACGCACGGCAAACAGCCAGTCGGATCGATTCCGTCCTTGCGATATTCCCGCCGCTTCGTGAGCGTCTGGCGCAGAAGGCTGGAACCCTATCCGGCGGTGAACAGCAATTGTTGTCGCTGGGGCGGGCGTTGATGCTTAAACCAGCGTTGTTGCTGGTTGACGAACCCTCATTAGGTCTTTCGCCGAACTTCGTCGAGACCGTCTTTGAGAAACTTCAGGAGATCAACCGTGCGGGCACAAGCATTCTGTTGGTCGAGCAGAATGCCCGCATGGCACTGGATGTATGCCACCGGGCTTACATCTTCGAAACAGGGCGAATCGCACTCAACGGGACACGGGCTGAATTGCTGGCGAACGTGAAAATCGGAGACATCTTCCTGGGCGGGAGTACGCCATGATCACACGAAGCGGATAAGTAGTCTGTGCAACCGCTGGCCGCTTCATGAAACTTGGCTGGATACTCCACGACGCTGGCCTCAATTCCAAGCATTGATCGACGATCGACGGACGACAGGCGGCGAGCCCGATGGGACCAACACAAAAAAACAACCACCCGGCCAGATGTCTGGCTGCGCTACGCCGGAATAAACGGACTTGTCCGCAGCCCCCTTTCGGGGAAAAAGTGGGTGTGAATTTACCTGATCGTTTATTGTTTGTCAATCCGCAAACGCGCAAGACAACGGGGAGGTTCCCGCACCAAAACAGGCGTGCCCGGCAACCGCTTATTTCTCGCCGTCGTTATCGTCTGTTATGGCGACGTCTTCCTCATCATCATCCGTCAAAGGGTGGGTGGGCTCAAACTTCTGGTTAGCGAGATTCCAGGCCTGCCAGTCTGAAAAGAGGGTGCTGTTGCGTCGGCGGGCAATACCGGTGCGGACCTGCGCGCGCATCATTTCGGCGGCAAGCGCATCGCCGGGCTGGCGGTCTTGCACGTAAACGAAAAGCGACTGTGTGGCCGAGGCCGGAATAGCCTCTGAGACATCGCCCTTTTTAAGGGTCATCGCGCCGTAGGCGATCGAGAAGCCGTTGTCAACATTCTGGTTCTGGATATCGCTGACCGTATAGGTGAAGGAGGTCGAGGTGTTGAGGGCCTTGGCTTTGGCGGCGTCGCTGAAGCTCTTCCCCTCGGCAACCAGTTTCTGGAGGTCGGCCCGCAGCTCTTTGGTATAACTCTGGAAGGCTTCCGTGCGGGCTTTAGCCAACGCACGGGAGCGGATATCAGTCAGGACATCCTCATAGGCGGGCGTATGGGCGGGCGAGCGTTGAACCGGTTCAATGACATAGATGTAGAAATCGCCTTTGACGATGCCGAACCGGGAATCCGTACGGTCCGGGTCAAGTTCGAAGGCGGCGTCCGCGAATTCCTTGGCGTTCTCCGTCCAATAGAGCGGTTCGTCCGCGCCGAAAAGAGGGGTGGTCTTGATCGTCAGCTTTTCTTGAGCCGCGACAATCTCGAGGGCATTGGTTCCGGCGTTGGCGAGCTTGCCGTAAATGTTAAACGTGGCGCTCGTCGACGCGCAATACCGCGCCTCCTCCATCTGGAGTTCGGCAAGGATCTTGCCGCGCACTTCCGCATAAGGGATCGTTTCTGTCGTATTATTTGTCGTCATGCGCGTATACGTGTCCACATGGCTGTCGTAATACTCCTGGATGTCCCCCTCCGGAACGTTGACGGACGCCAAGAAATTGGAAACCGGGATCGCGATATAGCGCACCGCCACGCGGTCGGGCAAAGCGAAGGTGTTTTTGTTCGCTTCGTAAAATTTGCGATAGTCCTCTTCGCCCAAGCGCATCTCGACGCCCGCGAACCGGTTGCTGACCGTCGCGACCTGAACCGTGAAGCGGTCTGTCATCGCGGCGAGTTCGTCCTCGAGTTCCATGGGGGCGACCCATGTGGCGGCATCGACAATAGCGGCGCTTTTCATCATGGCGAGCTGGTGGGCCACAAGATTCTCATAAAGGGCGGGCGTCAAGCCCTGGTCGGCGAGCACCATGCGGTACCGGTTGATGTCGAAACCGTTCGCCCCTTGGAAACCGGGCGCTTCGCGCAACATGGAGCGGATCTCTTCCTTGCTGGAAGTCAGGCCCGCCTTCTCGGCGGTCTGGCGGGCGGCAATCTGTTCCCAAGCGCGGCGGTCCACCACACTGGAAGGGGTCTCATTGTCGCGGTTACGCCCGAAACCGCGTATGGCTTGGACGGCTTGGTCGAACTGGGACGCGGATATTTTCTTGCCGCTGATCTTACCCGCCGTCAGGTTGTCCTGTGGGCTCTGGAAACAGGAGTCGACCGCGACAAATGCGACAGCGATGATGATGGCGAAAAAACCCCAGAGGATGCGGCTACGGATGAGTCGATTGAAGTGGTAAATGAACACGGCTGTTTATCCAAATGGGTTAAAACACGCGCAAACAGTTTGTTGACAAGAAAAACCGGAGGCTGCGCAGGCCGCCGGCTCTCTCAAAACAGTCCCTTCAGACACTTACTTTTCCGTCGGTTGCTCTCCGTCGGCCTTTTCCGCATTCGCATTAGCCTCCGGTTTGTCGTCACCTTTTCCGGACACCGAGAGCAAAAGCGGCAACTCTTCTTCTTTCTTATCGGCTTCCCCGGGGATAATGAGTTCACCCGTGGTCAGGTCGGGGCGGCCTTCGGCATACACAAACCGGTGGCGGGCAATCCCGGTGGGACTCACCACCAGCGTGGAAATGATGGGGCGGCCTCCGACAGGCGCATTTTCACGCCAAATTTTCACCACAGCTTTGGGCGACATCCCGAAATTGACGGGCGTTTCGGTGCCGTTCTCAAGGATAATCGGGAAGTCTCCGGAGACACTGGTCAGCCGGCTGAGCGAGCGATCCGGGGCGGTCTGGATATTGATCGTGTTGGCGGCACGCAAGGCGGGTATGCTGTATTGTGGCCCCTCAATGCGGGCGGAACCCGTGATGGTGGCGGCTTGGAAGGTTTCTACGGCCGCATCCGTCATCAACAAATATTCCCCCCTCCCCGCAACATTCTGGCAGCTCGCGTTGGGCGTCTCGACCCCGAAAGCCCCCTCCGGAAGGTTATCGCGCAGAGTCGTTTTGATTTTCCCCATCGCCAGCCGCACGATGCGCCCTTCCGGATTCTTTTTAGGACACACCACTGTGATTTCCGATTTCTCGAGCACCTGGACGCTCTCCTGCGCCGAGAAAATCATCACGGCCGAACTGCCCAAACCTGTCTTTAAGACGGTGCCGAGCGGGTAAAACTTATTGTTCTGCGCGGGAACGAACTTCCCCCCGTCCGGGTCTTTCACCTCGCAGACCCCCTGAATGTTTATCACGCGCACAAGGGGTTCAAAAAGTTTAGCCGCCAGCGCCTGCTGCTGTTCAGGCTCAGGCGCGGCTTCAACATCCGCCGTTTTTGCCGTTTCCTGCGCACACACCGCCAACAGGGAAAAAGAAAACACACAAACACTCGCCCGGAACTTTCCTGCTTGATCCATCATGGGAACATCTCCCCTTGCTTACACGCGGTTTTATGAACGACCCTTCTGTCTCAATTAAAAAAGGATGCGTTATAATAGACCAAGCCCCCCGGATAGTCAACCGAAGCTTCGCGTCCCATGAGATTTTCTGAGCGGTGGAATTACCCGCTGACCATCCATTAAAAACGCATTTTATGCCGAGATTTTTGGTGTTCCAATAAATGTAGAAACCCTGTAGACTATAAACCACAAATTGACTATGGAGGGGAAATGTGAAGATTTCCACAAAAGGACGGTATGGGCTTCGCACGCTGATGGACATCGCTACACATCAGTCCGAAGGCTCGGTGACGCTGAACGAAATCGCGGCACGCCAAAAAATTTCGGTGAAATACCTTTGGCAGGTTATCAACCCTCTCAAAACAGCGGGGTTGCTGAGTGTGACGCGCGGGGCAAAAGGAGGATACGCGCTGGCACGGCCCACAGAAAAAATCACGATGCTCGATGTGGTGAGCATTCTAGAAGGGCCGCTGTCGGTGGTCGAGTGTATCGGCAACCCGAAACATTGTGATCAGGTCGACGCCTGTGTGTCACGCACGGTTTGGCTTGAGGTTCAACGGGCAGCTGAAAAGGCGCTTTCCGGCATCACGCTTGCCACCGTGTTGCAACGCTGCGCCGAACCCTCCGAAGCGGACAGCCACGCGATCTGAGCGCATGACCCCATGTGCTATTTGGCCGGTGCCGGTGTCGGCGCCTGTGCCGGTGCCGGCACAGGAACGGGAACGGGAGGAACAGCGGCTTTAGCGGCACTGTTCGCCGCTTCGAACAGCGAGCGTACGGCACGCGGCTCGTACCGGTCAATGACCCCTTCGAGATTCGCGATCGCCATTTCCCAGGCGGGCGTACCAGTCTTCTGAGCCTTCAGGTTCTCCAACAGTTTTTTCGCGTCGCCTTTTTTCCCTTGCAACGTGTAAATCCGCGCGACCCCCATTTGAGCGTACGGCTGCAGATAATGTCCCGCGTTCGCTTTGTCGAAGGTTTGATAAACCGTCAAGGCCTCATCAAGGCGGTTGAGCCCCTCGAGCGCGTAAGCCCGGCCCAACTCCGCAATTTCCGCAAAACCTGCGGGCGCGCCCTTGCGGATACAATCGTCATACGTGGCCAGCGCCTCGTCGTATTTCGAGGCGTCATAGTACGCTTTCCCCAAACGCAAGCGGGCTGCGTTACCGGCCTTGGTCGAGCCGAATTTTGCAACCACGGTTTCAAGCTCTTCCAAAGAGGAGGCCCTGAGCAACTCTTGATTGGCGTTCGAAACCTTCGCCGTCCGGTACAACATGAACGCCCATACACCGCCAAACAACACGACCGCCACAAGCAACGTCACCAGAAACTGGCTTCCGTTGGCTTTCCACCAGTCGTACAAGGGGAGCAGTTCTTCGGGAAGGTTCTTGGGNGAATCGCCGCAAGGGTCGGTTTTGAGGTATGGGATGCGTCACTCGCCGTTTGACTCATGGGGTTCGCCTCTAAAAGGATGAATGTAAAAGGTTATTATTGGGTTTCCGCCGGGAGAAAGCAAGGCGAAAACCGTTTGTGAAAACGCTTTTCAACACCTCCAGGTCATATTCCCGCAACGCACCGTGGACGATGTCGGAAAAGCGGTGATAGGCTCCCTTTGAAACCACCCCACCCCACGTGTCAGGCTCCTGAGATAACCCGACGGCAGAAAAAAGTTCCGGTTCCACGGCCGCCGCATGCAAGGCCGGCGTCACCGCCCAGTTCGCCGCCTGTAGCCCGACCTTTTTTTGACCACAGGCACCCGCCAACCACCGTGCGCAGGACAGGATATCCTCAGCCCGCATACCGACAAGCGAACGCCCCAAAAGATACGCCATCACACCGAGTTCTTCATCCGGGTTCTCCGCCCCGTAAAACTTATGTGCCATACCGCCGGTCTCGCCGAATCCGCACAAGTCAGCCGCCAGCACCGGATGCCCCTCACTCGCCAAAGCCCACACCTTTGCCACCGCATTCGATTTTCCCAAACCGTCGACAACCAACACGGCCTCACCCTGCGGGACAGTGGGCTTGAAAAAGACAGCAGGCACCGCAAGTCCACCGCTCTGCATGAGCGCCAGTCTCCGGATCTCGCCGCCCGCATAGGGCGCCGTGCCCTTCGTGACCGCGTCCGGAGCAGGAAGTTCCGGCAACGTGCGAATACCGGCGCAGCGGCGCACGGCATCCCGCAGCGCCTGTTTATCCATACCCCTGCGCCCGGCCTCCAGACGCGCCGCCTCGTCCCTCATCAGATCATACACCGAGCGCGCCCCCGGCAATTTCAGAACCTGCCCCTGCTCCGTGACAAGAGATTCCTTGTCCCCGAGCCCCGTTTCCGTTTCAGGCGGCACCACAAGCTCCCCGCCCTGCTGCCGCAGCCACCGGTTCATCCATCTCACGGCCGCAAGCCGCAACGTCTCCGCCCAACCATGCGGCCCGTCGTTTTCCACCAGCGCGATCCGGTCTTCCGCACCCAGCCGCGCATAAAGAGACCGCACCTCAGATACGGTCTGCCGCGTGCCCTGAATGGGGAAGAAGTCTTTCTGGGCGGCACAGACACATGTGGGCGCCGGCGCACGCAACAAGAGCCAGCCGCCATGTTCCAGGCCAAAAGCCAACTGGCCGAACAGGTTCTGCTCCGCATCCTGAGGCCCTATTTTCTCACAGACCTGCTGCAACGAGGAGATGTAGCAACTCGGCGACGCCGACACCACCCGGCCATCCAGCGCGGAGATGTAGGTCGTCAGCGTGCCGCCTCCGCTGTTTCCCATGCAGCCGAGCCGTTTGGCGTCGACCTCCGGCCGCGAAGCGAGATAATCCAGCGCACGCATGCCGTCCCAGATGCGGAACGTAGCGGTGTTCCATCCCAGCAGGGCCGCGATGACCCCGGTCCGGTTGTGTCCGTTGCACCCGAACTTGCCGCCCTCGACCTGCAGCCGTTCGCCCTGGTCGATCGGATCATACAGCAACGCCGCCATGCCGTTCACAGCCGCCAGCACCGCGCCGCGCTGGTACCCCGCCATCCCCTTTCCGTTCGCGCTGTGCCCGCACGGAATGATGATCCCCGGATACGGCGGCTCAAAACGCGCCGCGTCCGGCAGGAAGAGAAGCGCCGTCACAAAAAAGCGCGGGCGGCTTTCGAAAAGGATTTTTTCAATCCGGTACTCGTCCCGGGCGACCACACCCATGACACGCGCGTTGAGCGGAGTGCGCTCTGGAAAACCTCCGAGCGACCGGACACAGGCCGCCCGCGTCTTCTGCTGCCAAGCCGTCAGGCTGTCGCGGTCTTTCAGTCTCCCGGTTTCCGCCCGTATCGCCTGACCCGCCTCCGCAATCCGTGCGGCCAGAAACCGGTACGTCATCCGTTGCGGCTCACCCCCGGCCAACGCCGCGTCAAGAACAGGGGTGCCCAGCGCCCCGCGCACCTGTGCCTCATCGATCATCCCATCCCCAAAACCGGCGAACGCGATTCCCGCCAGCGCAACCCAAACCAGAAACCGCCCATCCCGTTTCCCCGTTCTCATTTTCATCTCCCCCTTTTTTAATCCCTTTACTGCCCATCCAGATACGGCGCCGCCTTTTCCAAACGGCATAGCCCGTCCTGTGCAACACTTTTTTAAATCGCTGTCCCTTTGTTAGAGCGATGGTAACAAACAGGGCGCATCCAGATAAGCGGATGCACCCTGTTCCATTCAATAAAACCGAAACGGGGCGGTTAGCCGTTCAGTGCCGCATGCGCCGCCGCCAAACGGGCGATCGGTACGCGGTAGGGGGAACAGCTCACGTAGTTGAGCCCATTCTTGAAGCAGAACTCCACCGAGGCCGGGTCGCCGCCCTGCTCGCCACAAATGCCGATCTTCAGGCGTTCGCTCGTCGAGCGCCCCTTCTGAACCGCTAGCTCGATGAGCTGCCCCACGCCGTCCTGATCGATCGTCTGGAACGGATCAGACGGCAACAGCTTTGCGTCCAGATAATCAGGGAGGAAACCGCCGACGTCGTCGCGGCTGAA
>JALHET010000204.1 GCA_022839525.1 Lentisphaerota bacterium | reverse complement strand
CCGGTTCATGGAGAGGTTGGGGGTTGAGGGTTACAGGTTACTGCCTATTGCCTATTGCTTACTGCCTTCTGGTTACGGTTGACATTCGAGAACCGGCATCATACCTTAATTCCCAATGAGCCGTCATGTACAAAAGGTCAATCTGCGCGTTGCCGAGCGCGATTTCAAGTACTACATCTTTGATTGGGACGACAATATTTTGCACATGCCGACACGCATCCATCTGGAGCGGCGGTTGCCGGACGGCACCTGGGTGCCGCACAGCGTCTCGACGGCGGCGTTCGCCGTTGTGCGTAATGACCCGGAAAACTATCGCGCGCCGGGAGGTGTCTGGGAACGCGCGTTCGTCGAGTTTCAGGACACGGACGGGGAAGACGAGAGCCGGTTTTTGCGCGACACCCGCATGTCATTGGAAAACGTCAAGGCCGGCGAGATGAAGCCCGGACCGAGTTTTGAGACGTTGCGCGAAACGCTGCGGGAGGGGCGGCTTTTCGCGATCGTCACCGCCCGGGGCCACGAGTCGGAATCGCTCAAGAAAGCGGTCCGGCTTTTTGTCGAACTCGTGCTGACCCCGGCGGAGAAAGAGGAGATGATGGCCAATCTGCGCGGGTACCGGGCCTGTTTTGACGGCCTTACGGCGTTCGGCACGGATGAAGAGGAACTCGAGTATTATCTTTCGCTCAACCGCTATCATGCGGTGACCAACCCCGGGTTCAAGCGGTGGATGACGCAGGCGGTTGATGGGGGGAAACCGGCGACGGAAAACGCGAAGCAGTTCGCGATCCGGGATTTTGTGGAGCACGTCATCAAGGTGCTCTCGCGGACGGGGGCAGCTTCGCTCAGGCGTCCGGTCAGCGTGGGGTTCTCGGATGACGACCTCTGCAATGTGGCGGCGGTCGAGCGTTACATCCAGGAGGAGTTGTCGCGCCGTTTCCCGTCCGTCAAATTCTGCGTCTACGACACCTCGGATCCCGCGATCCCGGACGGGCGCAAAGTGGTCGTGTCCGGCCAGCTCGACTTCGGCTTCTGAGGCCGTCCCCGCGCCGGTCCTTCAACCGGGCCGGCGCGACGGAACGGGTTATTGGGCGGGCGTTTCGGGATACGGCTCGACGTTCATGACGAGCGCCTGCCAGTCCGGTTTGCGCTCGCATTGGAACAGCACGTCCCCGTTGCAGTTGTTTCTGACGAAATTCGGCAAACAGGGGTTCCGCAGTCTGGCAACGACATAATAGGTGAGGTTCGGGTCGATCGTGTCGAGCCGCAGGTGGTAGGTGTTTCTCCCGTCACGGGGATTCGGAACGCTGCTGTTGTGCTCGTCGACGCAGAGTTCAATGCGCTCCCCGGGCTTGTCCTTGGGGCATGCGGCCAGTGCCGCGCGGGAGATATAGGTGCCCAGCGCGGAGGAGGTGTGCTTGAAGGTGACCGAGAAGGGCCCCGGTAGCACCAGATTGCCCGTGACGTCAAACTCCTTCACGAGAATCGGGTCGTTTTTGAAATCTTCGGTCTTCCAGACGCCGATCCGGCTTGACATCGCGATTCCGGAGGGGTTGCGCACCCCAAACGGCCTGAGCGCGTCCGCGACCGCCTGGACGGTGGTGATTGTGGCGCGGACACTCTCGTCCACACCGCTGCCGCCGGCGCCGGGCTCGGCCACGCGCTCCCAGTCGCGGTAGGCATCGATGTTTTCGGTGCCGGACAGCGTCAGCCGGTTCATGATGTCCTGAAGCTTGCGGCGCTCCGGCATGCCGACGGGGCCTTTCGCCGACAGCACGTTGCAGATGTCGCAGAGCCCGATGAGCAGGTCGTAGTAGCTGAGCGTCACGCGCGTTTCGGTCAGCATGGCCTCTGTTCCGGTTTCCTCCGCGAGGCGCAGCGCGTCCCCGCACACGGCGCGGTTGGCCCGCAGGCGCGCCTCGTCCGGGATCTGGGCAAACATCCCTTCCCCAAAGGCGGGCTTGGAGCGTTTGGCGATCATGCTCTTGACCGCCCCCGGATAGACCAGGTAACGCGCGACGAAACGCGGTTCGTAGAGATCCCAGGAAACCGCGCCGAGCTTTACGGCCCAGTCCGCCGCGGCCTTCGGCTGCTTAAACCCCTGTCGCGTGGCCCACGCCATGGAAAACTCCTGTTCCGTGCGGCCGTGCGCGTTCCAGCCCCACTCGGCGGCCGCGGTGACGTTGAAGTCGAAAAGGCGGTTGTCCGGCGCGATGTACCCGGTCATGTTTTTTAATTTTTTGTCCACGTATTCCGTCATGCGGAATTTGATGAACTGGGGACAGCTCCACGGTGTGACGTAACGCCAATGGGGGAAGAGCGTGGGGTAGACGCCCAGCCAGCGTCCCGAGGCGGCGTAGGTCTCAAGCAGGGGATAGATCATCGTGTTTGTCGAGATGTCGTAGGTCCGGAGGCCCTCGTAATAGGTCACTTGCACGTCCGGAGGGATTTCGGCCAGGACCGTGTCGTTGTGGTCGTAGCTGCCCTGGGTCAGCAGGATCCGGATGCGCAGGTCCGGATACTGTTTCCGCGCCATCCGCAACGCTTCGACGCAGGCGCGGGTTTCGAGCGCGTGGTGGCCGGTCTTGGCGCAGGTTTCGCACTCGCAGCGGTGTTTCTCCAGTTCGCTCAGCCAGCAGCAGATGTCCGTGGCCCCCTGGTTGGCGGCATACCCCCGGAACCAGTCGGCGAGGATCTCCCTGAGCTTCGGGTTCGAGCCGCACGGGGTGTGCAGGATGCCGTACTCGGTTTTCAGCGCCGCGGCCTTGCCCTTGCCGCGCAGGTCGGGGTAGGCGTCGTAAACGCCCCGGGACCCCATGTGGTTGAGGTGCTGGATGATCGGGACCATGTTCACGGCGTGCAGGCGGCCGCGCCGGATCAGGTCCAGATCGACACTGGCCGTCGCCTGCCCGTTTGACAGAACCTCATGTTGCGAGTGGAAATCGACCACGTTCATCTTTCGTTCGGCCATCCATTCGATGTCGCGCGTTGCGGAACCGCCCCACAGGCCGCGTTCGGAAAGGTCGGGCCAGTCGGTGATGACGGCGAGCGGCAGGGTGACCTGCCCCTCCTTGAAGCGGGGCTCAAGCAGTTGGCGCAGGGTCTCGGCGGCGTAGAACACGCCGCGCGCGTCAAGCGCCGTCAGGGCGAGCCGGTCCGCACCCAGCGGGCGGATCAGGTAGGCCTGCTCCCGGTTCGGCAGTGTTTGCAGACGCGCGGCGTCGGGCACCGTCACGTTGCCGAGGCGCCCCTGGGCGTCGCAGACGCCGAGCAGGATCTCAAATTGCCGGTTGTCGCCGGACGTTCCGCCGGTGCCCGCTTTGCCGAAGAAGAGCCCCTGGAGTTTCCTGAAGGCGTTTTGCTCGACTTCGCCCGCCCCCGCGCGCAGCGTGAGCCTGACTTCCGCAGCGGGAACCGTGACCTGTTGTTTAATGGCCGATTCTTTCGGCAGGGGGATCACCCAGTTCAGCCATTGTTCCGGCTTGTCCGCGGCAACGGGCACTGCGCCCTGTGCCCACAGGCTCAACAAAACCCCCGCGCCCGCCGCCAGCACCGCCCGCTTTCTGCCGATGAAACTCATCCCTATCCCCCTTTTTCGTGTCCTGTACCCATGTCAAGCCTCCCGCGCTGCCGTAAGCCGGGAAGCTCCCCCCAAAAAGAATCATCATACATCTCGCACGGCAAGGGACGCGTGACCGCGCCACGCCCGCGGATATCCCGCTTCCCGACTGCCCCTAAGGCCGGTTTAACACAAGCCTCAAGCCGTAAATTTTGACGCCTGTGTAATCCCACTCCGGGGTGGCGGACATACGATACGACGAACGGAAATTCGCCCCGGATTCGCTCCATGCCCCGCTTCGGCACACGCGTTGCTGCTGCGGGTTTGTCAACGGTTTCCACGGGCCGGGATAATCCGAAGGCACAGGGTTCGGCAGGGACCAGTTATAGAAATCGAGGCACCACTCCCGCACGTTCCCGTGCATGTCGTACAGTCCCCAGGCGTTCGGCAACTTCTGGCCGACCGTGTGGGTCTGCCCGTTCGTGTAGGCCGGGGTGGCGCTGTTCTCTTTCCACCACGCCAGCGTGTTGAGGATGTTGGTGTCGGAGGTGGTCGAGACCCCGTCGCTGTAATAGGACGTGGTTCCCGCGCGGCACGCGTACTCCCACTGCACATCCGTCGGCAGGTTGAACCCCAACATGCCGGTCATGCCGCGGAGTTTGCCCACGAGAGACTGGGCGTAGACGTTGTCGTTTGTCGGCCAGCCCGCGCCGCCGTTCGCGGGAGAGCCCCGGATTTGATCGTACGAGACATTCTCGGCCGGGAGCGTGCCGTCAGGGGAGGGGAATGCGAATTTCCCAGAAGGCTCGCCCCCGTAGATGCGCTTCCACTGG
>JALHET010000666.1 GCA_022839525.1 Lentisphaerota bacterium | reverse complement strand
CGTATCGGCGGGGACATGGTCCTCGGTTCCCGGATGACGGGTTGCGTCGGCGCCGTCGGCGTCGTACCGGAGGGCGAGCTCGACGGGGTCGCCCTGATGCGCGCGCTCTCCGCTTTCGCAAATCCCCCGAGCATCATCGTGCTCAGCGGTTACGACGACTTCTCCTACGCCCGCGAAGCAATCCGCTCGGGCGCCCGCGCCTATATATTAAAGCCGGTCGACCGCAACGAACTGATATCAGTCGTCGCCCTGGCAGCGGCCGACTGCGAACGGAGACGGAAAAGCGCAGTGGAAAACGCCCTGTCGCGCATTGCCCGCGAAGGAAGGATTCCCGGCGATCTTGACTGCGGCATCCCGGTCTCCGGCGGCGATTTCCGCTACGTGTTTTCGTTCGCCCGCCCGGATGCAACGGTGCCGGGCACCGCCCAGCCCGACGAGGCCGCCCAGCCCGACGAGGCCGCCCGATATCCGGCCACTGTCGCCGCTTCGTCGGCACGTACACGCCTCCTTGACCGGATCGAAGCCCTTCCCTTCTGTTACATCGTCGAACGGAGCCCAGTCGCCGTCGGCTGTATTCTGGACTCGTCGGCCGCAACCCGCTTTGTGTCTGAACTGTCCGCTTTGCCCGTCGTTTCGGGCGCAACCCGAAAACAAGCCCAGATCGCCGCCTGCGGATATTTCTTTAACACCTCGGTTGCTCTGTTTGAATACGACAACACGGAACAGGACTCGCGCGAATCTCTCCTGGACGAAGCGCTCCGCAAACTTTCCTCGCTGATTCCTTCGGGAAAAGCCGAAGCAGCTGCGGACCTGATGCGGAACATCCTGGATTTTTCGCCCATCCCGGCTGCCGGACAGTCCCGCCGTTTGTGGATGATCCACGAATATCTGACAAGTTCAATCGTCGGCCGGTACTGGGATCATTCCGAAAAAGACATGTACTATACCCTGAAAACCCTCATGGCTGGAAACCTTTTTGGCTTTGCCTCGCTCGATGAATACTGCAACGCCGCCGCAGATCTGGTGTATTACATCGCCTCCCGCTTCCATTCGCGGCAGGCAGAATATCCGTTCATCTCAGAAGCACTCGCATACATCGAAGAGCATTGCACCGAAGACATCAACATGACCGTCGTAGCAAACCACGTATCGGTCAATTACTCCTGGTTCTCCGAAAAGTTCAAGGAGCAAACCGGAGTCAACTTCAACGAGTACCTCAAGCGTCTGCGCATTGCAGAAGCCAAGCGCCTCCTTGGAAAAGGCTGCTACAAGGTCTATGAAGTGTCGTCTCTCTCGGGCTTCGGCGACGTCAAGCACTTTATGAAAACCTTCAAAGAAGAAACCGGCTGTTCACCCGGCGAGTACCGCCGGCTTTA
>JALHET010000203.1 GCA_022839525.1 Lentisphaerota bacterium | reverse complement strand
CTGGACATTAGAACCCCACCAGTGTTGGCAAGGTGCTGACACGCCGCATGGTGAAACGGCCCTGGGCGCGCAGCATGCCTTCACGGCGCAGGCCGGCAAAGTCCCAGGTGAGTTTCCCATGCAGCGTCTCCTCAGGGTTCCAGGCCGCCGCGCCTGCGGGGAGGGTGTCCCAGACAAAGCTGACGGAGTTGGAAATGGAGAAGAGTTCCGGCTTGACCTTAGAGACGTAGTTCTCAAAGTCATCGCCCGAGGGCGCCGGGGTCTGGAAGTCGGCCTTGAGCCCGTCGTGAAGGGGGTGGAGCGCATGGCGCAACGGGTTGGCGGCGGAACCGGCGCCCACGGTGAAGCCAAAGACGGCTTCCGCGCCGAATGTTCCCCCGCCAGCGATCACCGGCTGGTCAACAGGGAGGCAGACGGCGCTGATGCGCATCACCTGATCCGCACCGGCGGGCAGGGGGGCGTTGCCGGAGTAAAGCGCAAGCGCGACCGTGCCGTCTCCCGCCTCGGCACCGGCGGCCACCACGCGCTGGAGCAGCCTCATGCTGCCGTCGGGGCCCACATGCAGCGGCAGGCGCAGCGTCATGTCGCCGCCAGCCGGAATCGCTTGGACAAGCTTGGCGTCATTGATCACCTGCGTCACCTTGTCGAGCCGCACGTTGGCCACCCAGAGACCGGCCGGCCAGGCGTTCGCGCCAGCGGTGCCGGCGTCCGAGACGGCGCTCAGCGGGATCGTGGTGCGGAAGTGCGACCCGCCGTCCACATCCTCCACGCGCAGCAGCCCGCCATAGCGTGTCCCGGCCGCGACGCCGGCGAATTGCTCCCGGTTCAGCGCCAGCAACAGTTCCCAGTTCTCTCCCGGCTGCAGGAACTTCTCCAGTTGCTCCGGCAGCGGCTGCCAGCCGGTGTTGGTCGTGGTGCCGGAGATGTCGCGGTAGAGCACGGCACAGCGGGGCGGGATATCAAATGCGTTGGCGGCCTCGCCGAACAGATAGGCGAGGCGCGCGCGCCGCGGTGTGGCGGCGTCGTTGCGGATGGCCATCTGCTGCAGCGTCGCATCACTTCCGAACGCCACGCCGTACTGGGGCGAAACGTGGAAAACGCCGCTCCAGTCAGCAGCCCGATCCGCCGTCATGGCCAGCACCTGGCCATTCGCGACAGGTGTTGCCGAGGGGAGGGGAGCGAACGCGGCGGCCTGCGAGTTCGTGCCGTACAAGCGATTGGCCTCCGGCGCGCCCAGCGGCAGCCCCGAGCAGTAGACCGCCAGATTCGGCGAGGCACCCGGCGTGACCGAGATGCCGATGTAGTTGTAAACGGCCGTGGGGCCCGTCGGATGCCAGGAATAGCGCAGCGCTTCCGGCGCGCCATAGAGCGTGGTGGTGAAGGTGTTGGTGGCGAAGCACAGCACCACGGCGTTGCCGGAAATGGCAAACACATCCGAGTCGCCCGGGAGCTGGCGGTGCCAGACCCTGACCGCCGGACTGGGCAAGCCCTCGGTGGAGCCTGTCGCGTCGAACTGCCTGGTGCGGGAGAAAGCAGCGGCGTCATAGACGCCCACGCTCTCCACCGGCCAGTCGGCGAAGAGCGCGTCCGCTTCCAGATCCGGTGAGATCGTAAAATGCACGGCGTTCCAGCCGCGCACGAGCTGGATCGTCTGGGCCATCTCCTGAGCGGAGACTGCGGTGTGGAACATACAGCACAAGCCCGCCAGCAGCGGCATATATCGGCATCGCTTCAAAGAGTGCATCAACGAACTCCAGAGGTTAAAGGAATGCGAACCCTGAACAAAATTTGGCGGCGCACACAGACAGAATCAATCAACAAACATCGTTTCAGATGATTCGCATCGCATAGTATTATATGGAGAAGGGATAAAAAGAGTCAACTTCGAAAATCCCCTTAAAAAACGGGCTCCGAAACTTTTGAGGATTTTAAGGTTTGACTGTTTTCACCCCCTTCGCACAATAATGGATGTCAACGATGGAATCAGTGGGGTGCCGGTCTGCCTTTCCGTCCCACCGGCCACATTTTCCTGTTCGGATGGCGGAACGCTTCCCAAGGGGATTTTATGAACACCGTGTTGTCGCCGTGTTGTTCAGCAATGAGACGATCCCAACGACGTCTGTGGAATGCGACTTCAACCCGCAGCGCGGAACAGTGATTCAATATCGTTGAAGCGAAGAGGAGCTTACGGATGGTTAATCGCAGAATGTTTTTGAAACTCGCGTCGTGTGGCGGCATGGTGGGGGTGGTGCCGTCAGGTGCCGCGGAAGGGTCGGGCATGTTGTTCAGGGGCACGGTTACCGGTGGCGGCAGACCGTTGGACGGGGTGGCGGTGACGAACGGATGTGATGTCGCGGTTACGGGAAAAGATGGGGGGTTCGTTCTGCCTCGGCGCGGTAACGAACGGTTCGTTTCTGTGACCGTGCCGAGCGGTTGGCGGACGGGGCGGTTCTACCTGCCGGCCGGTGCGGAAAGCGCGGCGTACGATTTCGCGCTTGAGCCCTGGAGTCCATCTGCTGCCGGACGCGAACTCCGGTTCGTACACATCGCAGATTCCGAGATTTACAAGATCGCCGCTCCGGAAAAGGAATTCGCGGCGCACGTCAAGGAGATTGCCGGGCGTTATGAGGCTGCGTTCATCGTGCATACCGGCGATATCTGTTATCCTCAGGGGCTCAGAGCCCATATCACCCTGATGAACGAGGGAAATATGGGGTGCCCGGTCTTTTACTGCGTCGGCAATCACGATCTTGTCAAAGGAGAATACGGTGAGCAGCTCTTCGAGTCGCTGTACGGCCCCGCGTGGCATTCGTTCGATGCGTGCGGAGTCCATTTTTGCGTGACACCGATGAAAAATGGCGACGTGCAGCCTTCGTACACACCAGAGCAGGTCGCCACATGGCTAAAGAACGATCTCGCCGCAGTGCCTCGGGGCCGCCCCGTCGTTCTTTTCAACCACTCATTCTTTGGCGGTGCCCTGTTCTCGATCAAGGATCTTCGCAAGGGCGTGCTTGCGCTCGCGGGTTTCGACGTTACCGCAGCGTGTAATCTTGTTGGCCTCGTGTTTGGACATCATCACATGAACCATTTCCGGCGTTTCGGAAAGATCGCGGCGATTCAGACCGCGCCCCCGCAGATGGGTGGCGTTGACCTTTCCCCAGCCTCGATCCGCGTTGTCAAGACGGATGCGACGGGCCAGCTCACATCCGACACGCGTTACATGCCGAAGGATATTTGGCCGGTTGTGGTGAAGGCGGGGAGGGGGGGGTGGAACGCGAAGATGCCGGGCCCGGTTTATCTCGGCTCACCGGTTTCGGACGGCAAATCGGTTTTTGTGGGTTCGCTCGATGACGATGGATGCGGCACGGGCGCGGTCACGGCGTTCGATCTGGAGACGGGAGAGACGGTTTGGAGCGTTCAGACGCCCAATTCGATTAAAAACCAGATGGTGCTTTTCCGGGGGCGTGTCATCGCGCAGGATGCGGACGGCATGGTACGCGCCTATGATTGTCGTACCGGTGCGATAATCTGGACGCGCGATCCGGCAAACACGACTCTGCGCGCGTTCGAGTACGGCCTCGCCGTGGATGCGACGCGTGGCGTTGTCTATGCCGAGATTGACGAGCGGCTGACAGCGTTTGACGCCGCTTCTGGTAGAGAATTGTGGCAAGCGAAGACGTTCAAACTGTATGGATCGACTGCCTCGTGCATGTGTGTCGGGGATGGCCTGGTGATCGGAGAAGTGCAGTGGCACGGACTTTACGCGGCGGATCCCGAGACAGGAGAGAAGCTTTGGGCGCGCGACCGGCAGGGGCCGCTCGGATCCAAGGAACAGCTTCGTTGGCGCTCGGGCACGGTGACCATCACGGATGGCAAGGTTTACGCCACGGGCGGCAAATGGTTTTTCGAGCTCGACGCGAAGACGGGAAATACGCTGCGGGAGAAGGAATATCCCTTCTCTCTCGGGACGACAACAAAACCACTCCTTGTCGGGAATCGCATTTTCCTTGGATCCTGCAACGCGGGACTTGTTGCGCTGGACCGTGCCACGCTTGAGATCGCGTGGCAGGGGGAGGTCGGCGAAACGCTTGTCGTGTCCGGCAGTTATTGTAGGGCACCGCAGCATCAGGTCGCGACGAACCCGTTGATGGTCGCTGCAGATCTGGTTTGTGCTGCGGCAGGGGATGGCACGATCCGGTTCTGGGATGCGGCGACAGGCGTGGAAAAGCGTAAGATGGAATTCGGGGCGCCGTTCTTCAACGCGCCAATCGTTGTTTCCGGGCAGCTTTATGCGGCGGATTTCGCCGGTTATGTGCGGTCATTTCCGGTGAGGGAAGTTTAACATGTTTCTGGGCACTGCCGCAGTCTGCCGGAACGTCTACAGGAACTGTTTTCCGGTG
>JALHET010000202.1 GCA_022839525.1 Lentisphaerota bacterium | reverse complement strand
AGAAAGGCATCCGCCCCGTAAAAATTTTCAGAATGAAGGAGTGACCTGTCTGAGTGGTAGGGCAGGGACGGTTCCCCGAACCGTCCGCAGTGTCGGCGCTACTTCGATTTGTTTTTCAGCTCATCCCAGACCGCACGCTGAAAATCATTCGTCGGCGCGGGGGCCCAGCCCTCTTCCACCGCTTTGCGGTAAGTAGTTGTGCGGGCGATCTTGATGCCCAGCTTCTGGGCGTGGAACAAAATTTTGTTGAACGGCTCAGGGCAGAGAGCCTTGGTTTTGAAAGCGTCAAGATCGGCAGGTGTTAAAACCGGTTTAAGCAGACACTGTTCAGAATTCGAATGGGCCGCGCCCATAAGATAACCGA
Organism: Lentisphaerota bacterium; assembly: GCA_022839525.1. Next base: position 5,274 of record JALHET010000202.1, on the reverse strand, counting down.
AGGCACGCCACATTTCTTTCCGCGTGCGGTCGGCGAGCGTTTCGTCGGAAACGCCTGTGCCGCATAATGCGGCCACGTTCACCAACACCCAGCGGTTCTCGGGGGCGACCAGCAGGGCGGGATAACCGGGGGAGTCCGCGATCACCACAACGGCGGCGGTGTTCGTGTCCGACAAAGCGGTCAGCGCCTCGGCGACAGGTTCGTCCGAAGGCTTGGCCTTGAACGCGGCAGGCAACCTCAGAAACTTCTGGATCTGATCCGTGACATCTCCAAAGGCGTCAGCGCTGACGCGCGTCTGGGTATTAAGGAACAAGAGAACGGGGCCTTCGGCTTTCGATTGAATGAACCCGCCTGTCCGGGTCAAAAAATTGGAACGGGCGGCGGGATCGATCACGCGGGCCGGCGGCCTTTGGGGAGAAGCCCTCAGGCCACCGGGGCGAAGGGGTGACGGCGCGGGTTGCGCGGACAACAGTGAAGAGAGAGCCAGAACGGCGGACAAAGCGATCCAAAAAGTTTTCATAACGGCGCGAGTATAACAAAACCCGGCAGGGGAAGACAGGCGGTTTTTTTAGAGGGGAAGAACTCACGCGGAGGCGCGGCGCAGGAAGACGGCGTCGGTGCAATAGGACGGGCAGATGCCCGCCTTCTCAAGGCGGCGGAAGACGAAACGGTCAAGGCCGCCCACCCCAACAGCGCCGGAAGCCAACCCCGTTTCATGCGACACCTTTAAGGGTTCGGGGTTGCACGTTACGGGTTACACGTTCGGGGTCGCACGTTGCACGTTTTCAGTTTTGAGGCTGCTTTAACTTCCAATGTGTAACCTGTAACCCCCCCCAACTTACCCCCCGCCTCCCGTCCCTTTCGACCAGCGGCGCTCGGCCTGCACCGTGCCGTCGGCTTTGATCAGGCGGATCGCCAGCGCATTGTTGTCCGCGTCCACGCGGATGACGGTTGTGTTCGGGGCCGGGATTGAGCCGCCGATGAAAACCGGCCACTGGAACCCGCGCGCCTTGTCCGGGCAGGGCTCGATCAACTCGGCCTTGTGGGTGTGCCCGCTGATCACGGCGGTCACGCCGCCCCGGTCGAACAGCGGCGCGAAGCGCTCGCGCATCCGGCGGTCGACGTGCCACAGCTTGGCCTCCTCCTTGCGCCAGTCGGGCGGGGTATGGACCACCACCAGACGCCAGCGCGCGCGCGTGAATGCCTCGTTCTCCATCTCGCGCTCCAGCCAAGCGATCACGGTCTCCATGTACGCGTCGAAATCCACCAGCCCGCCGTAGACGGGCGTGGCGTCCGGCTTGTCCTCGCCGCAGTCGAGGAAGACCACGCGCGTGGCGCCGAACGTCATGGCCGCGTAATAGCGGTCGTTGGGCAGGACGAGATAATTTTTCAGGGGGCGCGCAAACGACCCCCGCGTCTCGTGGTTGCCGCGCAGGAAGAAGCAGGGGAGCGAGCGTGAGGCGAACCACGCCATCGGACTCAGCAGCGCGTCGGTCACCGTCTTCTCGCTCTGCGGGTCCTCGAGCACGTCGCCGTTCAGGACCGCAAAGTCGATGCCCGGCCCCGCCGCCGCCGTCAGCAGCGGGATAAACCGCGCTTGGTTGTGGAGGTCGTTGAACACGATGAATGAGGTTGCCCCGTTCGGGCGCGTCAGGGCGGGCAGGCGGATTTCCCGCGAGGTGACCGGCTCCCCGAACTCGACCTTGTACGGCTTGAAGCTGATGATGGGGCGCGAACGCGCGCGGAAACGCAGGGGCTTGGACGGGTCATATCCCTTGATTTCCGCCCGCTGCGACGTGCCGTTCGCCTGCCGCAGGCCGTCCCGCGAAAACCAGGCTGTCTGCCACGTCCCGCCGTCCGCGCCGAACGACTGGGTCCATTCAACCGCGCCGTCGCCCGGTCCGGCGGTCAGCCAGCCCACGCCCAGTTCGCCGTGCCCGAGCAGTTGCGTCCACGGCTGCAGCGTGATAAAGCCGTCCGTTTTCAGCGCGTCGAGTTCCGCCTGCGCCGCACGTTCCGCCGTGTTCGTCGGCGGGCGCTGCGCCAGGGCCGCCGCGGCGCAGAGACACGCCGCAACCAGAGCCAAGCTCCCCCTATACCTTACGCGTTGAGCGTTGCGCGTTGCGCGTTGAGCGTTCACTTCCCCCCCCCTTTTTTTTCATGTTTAGGAGTTACAGGTTGGAAGTTGGAAACAGCCTCAAAACTAAAAACCTGTAACCTGTAACCTATCCCCCCCTGAAGACGTCCATTACCTTAGCGCCGCTGCCGCAAAGGCCCGTTCGACCGCGTCGCGCGCGAGCGTTGTCTTGAGGTAGAGGCGTTTCGTCGCGGGCACGACAATCGAAGCGCCCTCCTGCTTGAACGCGACAGCCTTGCCGGCGAAATCATCGTACAGGGCTGCCGCACCCGCTTTGATCGGAAGGCACAACTGCCCCTCGCCCGATCCGTGCCAATAGACGACCCACGTGGCGTTGTCCTTTGTGAAAACGAAGGCGTGTACCGGGGTTTGGCCGTTACCGACAACGAGCGGGAAATAGTCAACGAGATCGTAATTGCCCTTGGCATCTAAAACAAGGTGGTGCTCCTGAGCATAGTTCTTGAGGCGCGGGCGCCACTCGTCCTTGAAAAGGCCGCGCCTGCGGCAGTCGCCCCAGCGCCGCATCATCTCGAGGACGTCGTCCGCGCGCGGGTGGCGTTTCAGCGCTGCGGTCGGCATGAGGATCGATATCGCGCAATCCCACGCTGCCGCCACGGAAGCGCCGTACTCCCACATGTCCATTTGGGTGCCCACCGTGGGCCGTGTGCCGCCGGAAGGGCTGGAAAAATACCACCAGCCGAAGTCCACGCGCGACATGTCCTGCTGCGTGATCGGCGCCTGCTTGAACGGGAACTCGCGCAGTTTTGCCTTGAAGATTTCGGGCCGGAAGGTGTCGAACGCATTCGCGCCCGCGAGCATGTGCCAGCCGAAGTGCGTTTTGGCGGCGCCTTCGCCGAAAGAAGGTTCGGGTGTGAGCAGTTTCCAGTACCTGAGCTGCGCGTTCGCGACGTGGTAGTTGAAGGGGCGGTTCACGCCTTCCGAGCCGTCGAGGTAGACGTACTCGAAACCGCAGTTATAGGCGCGCGCGAGCTTTGCCGCCACCTCGTCCTGCAGGTCGGTGTTCTGGTCGGCGTAGCAGCTCATCGGCGAGCCGAATTCGCTGATGTCGAGGATGCCGCCCACCTCGCCGTACGGATGCGCCACGACGCGCGTCTTGTGCGCGCCGCGCTTCACGCCGAGGAATTTGTACGGCGGCTCCGTTGTGTAGGATTCGTACGAGACGAGTTCGCCGCCGAACTGGAGGATGCGGCAGGGGGCGTACATCACCACGTCGTCCGTGGGCTCGTACACCGTGATTTCCGTGTCGTTCGTCGCGGCGGAGAGCGGCGCGGCGAGCGTGAAGCGGCGCGTCTTGTTGAGCCGCGGATCCGCGACGGGCGTCACGTAGCGGCTCTGCAGCCCGATGTGCGAATGCAGGGTATGGAAACCGGCCTTGATCCCCGCTGCCTTCACTTTGTCGAGCATCGCCTTCAGGTCGGCCTCGCGGTTCGGGTAGCTGTCCTTCCAGTCGTAGTTGCCGCAGAACCCCCAGCTCGGCGCGGTTTTGAACATGTCCCCGTAGGCGAAGGTCATCAGCTTGAAGCCGCCCTTTTTCGCGTAGAAGATGAGTTCGTCGATGTCGGCCGGCAATGAGGCGGCGCACACATGGAAGATCGCCTCCTGCACGTCCGGCGAGCGGCGGCTCTTCACGCCGCGGGGCAGGCCGAAGTCCTTTTCGAGCGCGTCCATCGCGTCCAGGAACGCCTCGCGGCCGGGTGCCGCGAGAAGCACGGCCCCGGCTCCGCGCAGTTTGATGCCGGCCAGCGCCTCCGCGTAGAGGATTTTCGCCCCCGCCCGCGTTTCGTGGTCAACGTCGGGGTGGGGCGAGGTGCCTGTCACGCATACGGCGGCCTTCTCGTCCCAGCTCGCGTTGAGCCAGTTTCCGAAATTCGCGCGGTTCTTTACGGGAAGCTGTACGCGGAAGGATACGGCGGGCGGAAGATCCATGCGCAGGTAGTCGTAGGTCGGCTTGCGGTCGACCGGGAAATCAACAAGCGTGAACACCACGTAGCCGGGCGCCGATTTGATCGCCACCTTCGCCTCGTACAGGTCATGGCCGAAGCCGGCGTAGAGGACATCACCCTCCCGCCGCAGGTGCGTCGCGGGATAGACCGTGCGCTTGTTGGGGTGGATCAGCTTAAGCTCATTGTGGAACGGCCGGTCTTGTGTGACCGTGAAAAGCGGCAGCTCCATCCCCGCGTCCGCGCATTCTTCGCCGGTCTTTTTCACGACGAGGGACTTCACGAGCGCGTCTTTCCCAACGACGAGGCGGAAGTCGTTGTTTTCCACGACGATCTCCGTGGCCGGATCCACGTCCAGCGCGAGCGCGTGAAGCTTGGGCGCACCGACGGCGGGGCCGAGCGCAACCGTGTTGCCGCCCGCTTTCAGCGCTGACAGGGGAAAGGAATACCTGTAGCCGGCCTGGATTTCGCGGGTTTCCTTCGGGGAGCGGACAGGCGTCGCGTCGAAGCCGGGCAGCCAGGCCGCTAGCGGCGCGCGCGTTTCGATCGCGGCTGTCACGCCGTTGAGCATCACGGTCGGACGGAACGTGTCGTCCACCGGTGCGCTGAGCGCGACCAAGAGCGACACGTCGCCCGTCTTCGGCGCCTCGGCGACGCGCAGCTCAAAAGTTTTCGCCGCATCGAGCGCGACCGGTGCCGCGCCTTTCCAAAAAACAGGCTCCGCAACGACGGCGCACACACACGCACACGCCGCAGCCATCAGCATTTTTCTCATCGTGTTACCTTTCTACTTCAGGTTAATCATGGTTCCGCCCAGCGCGACAGTGGCATCGGCCGGGCCGGACGCGTTGTTCGCTGGCCATCGGAAACATATTTACACTATACCATGTCCAGCACGATGAATGGTACTGAAACATGCTTAATTTATTTTCAACGCATTGCCCCATTCGGAGAGCGGAATACCGGGCGGCAAACGAGCCGACACGTATTCCACTCGCCCTCTGGATTCTCATGGCAAGCGGGTTTGATAGTTCGCATATCAGTCCAATCCCGGGTGACCTCTCTGCGTTGTCAGTTCAGCCGCCCAAAAACACTTTATAATTTTACCAATATTGATTCCGATCCCGATGCCAATGAAAAGAGGTCGCGACATAACAGTGGTTTATCGTGGACAAT
>JALHET010000201.1 GCA_022839525.1 Lentisphaerota bacterium | reverse complement strand
CAACTACGCGCAACCCGGACAGGAATGCCGGCACAATCTCGGCATCTGGCGGGGCAACGACTATCTCGGACTGGGGCCGGCCGCCGCGTCGCGCCTCGGAGACGCGCGCTGGACCAACGACCCCGACGTGGCCGGATACATGGACGCCCTCGCGCAGAAACAGCTCCCCCCCGGGACGTTCGAGACCCTGACCCCGGTCGACGACGCGCTGGAGCGAGTGACCGTTGCGTTGCGGCTGGCCGAAGGCATCGACCCTTCGGTTGCGGCGCAGCGTTTCGCGTGCCTCCGTGACCGCACGGGAGCATGGGAAGAGCGGTTTGAACGCCTGGCGCGTCACGGGATCACCGAGCGTGGCGGCCGCCGCTGGCGTCTTACCGCGCGCGGCCGGGAAATCTGCGACGCCGTCATACGCGAACTGCTTTAACCTGTTTAACGCCTCTCTTGGCTTTGACAGGGATGCCCCTCTTATGAGAGAATGATGTTTCAATTTCGAGATTACCCCAAGAGTGGATATGAGGAGGTTAGGTTGCCTATGAAAGTGACAAACGAAACCCTTGCCCTTGCCGCGAACACCATCCGCTGCCTGGCCATAGATGGTGTGCAGGCCGCGAAATCAGGACACCCCGGCGCACCCATGGGGCTTGCCGACATCGCCGCCGTTCTCTGGCTCAAACACCTCAAGCACGACCCCGCCGACTCACAATGGCCCGACCGTGACCGTTTTGTGCTCTCCGGCGGACACGGCTCCATGTTGCTGTACAGCCTCCTGCACCTTTCGGGCTACAACCTGCCGCTCGAAGAACTCAAGCGCTTCCGCCAATTGGGAAGCCTCACCCCCGGACACCCCGAATACGGCCACACCGACGGGGTCGAGACCACCACGGGGCCTCTCGGCCAAGGGATTGCGAGCGCCATCGGCATGGCCATCGCCGAACGCATGGCCGCCGCCCGCTTTAACGTCCCCGGTTCAGATCCGGTCGTCGATCACCGCACCTGGGTCTTCTGCGGCGACGGCGATCTCGAGGAAGGGATCAGCCACGAGGCCTGTTCGCTCGCCGGCCATCTCAAGACCGACAAACTCGTGCTTTTCTACGACAGCAACGGGATCACCATCGAGGGACACACCAGCCTTGCCCTCAGCGACGACCCGAAGAAACGCTTCCAAGCCTACAACTGGCACGTCCTCGAAATCGACGGCCACGACTACGACCAGATCGACCGCGCCATCCGCAAAGCCATGAGGCTCACCGGCAAACCGGTGCTGATCATCTGCAAGACGCATATCGGCAAAGGCAGTCCCAACAAACAGGACAGCCATGAGGCGCATGGCGCACCCCTCGGCGAAGAGGAGGTCAAGCTGACCAAACGTGCCCTGGGGTTCCCGGAAGACCAGTTTTTCTATGTGCCTCAGGACGTCTACACCGTTTTCCAGAAACGCGCATCCAAGATGAAACGCGCACATGGAAAATGGAAACGCGTTTTCAAAGAATGGGCCAGCGCCAACCCCGACAAGGCCGCGCTTTGGAAAACCATGCGGGAGGACGTCCTTCCCGCAGACATCGAAACACGCCTGCCCGCCTTTGACCCCGCCAAACCGATGGCCACGCGCAACGCCTCGGGAATCGTCCTCAACGCGCTCGCACAAGAACTGCCGCACTTGGTCGGCGGTTCGGCAGATCTCGCGCCCAGCAACATGACCTGGCTCAAAGAGATGGGCGCGGTCAAGCCCGGCGATTTCACGGGACGCAACTTCCATTTCGGCATCCGCGAACTCGCCATGGCCGCCATCATGAACGGCGTCCAGGTCCACGGCGGTTTCCGCATTTTCGGCGGCACGTTCTTCGTGTTCAGCGACTATTGCCGCCCGGCCATGCGCCTCGCCGCACTCATGGGGCTTCCGGTCATCTACGTCTATACGCACGACAGCTTCTATGTCGGCGAGGACGGCCCCACGCATGAGCCGGTCGAGCAGATCGCCGCGCTGCGCTGCATGCCCAACGTCACGGTCATCCGTCCCGCAGACCCGACCGAAACCGCCGCCGCCTGGGTGGCCGCACTCAAAAACAAAAAGGGACCCACCGCCCTCCTGCTGACCCGGCAGAACATGAAGGTCATCGACCGCACCCAGTATCCCGCCGCCTCGAATCTGGAAAAAGGCGCGTATACGCTGTGGCAGAACGGCGAAGGCACGCCCGACTTGACGATTATCGCGACCGGCTCGGAAGTGGAAATCGCGCTGGACGCCGCGAAACAACTCGACGGAAAAAACGTGCGCGTGGTCAGCATGCCGTGCCGGGAACTGTTCGAGAAACAGAACAAGACCTACCGCGACCGGGTCATCGATCCCGACTGCAAACGCCGCCTGATCGTAGAGGCCGGCACGCCGTTCGGCTGGGACAAATATGCCGGGCCTAAGGGAGCCTTGATCACGCTGGACACGTTCGGCGCGTCGGGTGCCTACAAAGACTTGGCTCAGCATTTCGGCTTCACCACCGAAAACGTGTTGGCCAAGGCCCGCGAACTTTTGGCGTTATAATAAGCGCCCCCGTTCGCGGTTCAGCACGCATCCTGAATCAGGCGGAGCACGGCGGCATCCTTTGCGGCGTCCAAGCCGCAATGGGCGCAGAGAACAGCCGCCGCGCCTTCGCTTGCCACCCGCCCGCGGAAAGCCGCGTCCGGAGGAAACGGCTGTCCCGCCTCGTCCGTTGCGGCAAACCGCAACGCCGCCGCGATCGCGCGGCACACCGGCCCGACATCGCCCCCCTCACTCTGCAGGAGGCGCAGCCCGCCGATGAAACGGTCCCCCGGCGCAAGCTTGCGCGGCAAGTCGCGCCCGACCCGGAACACCGTGTCTCCCAACGCCCGGTTCCCGAACCGCCGCAACAGATCCTCCACATGCGCCGTCTGGTTCTCCGCAGTGAACTCGGAAGGGTACCGGCGGATCAGCGCCTTCGCGGATTCCATCATCACCGTCCGCGTCTCAGCCTGAACAGCGGCATCGGCCACCGCATCGCAAATCAGGTTGTGCCCGCTCAGGAAGCCGTGGCAGGCGCAGGTCGCGTGACCCAGATTGTGGATGTACAGCTTGCGTTCGACATACGCCTGAAAACAATTCTTGAGCTGGAGTCCGTCAACCCCGTCCGGCACATTCCCGACGAACCCGTTACGGTCCGCGATGATCGCGTTGTACGCCTCGCCCCACACTTCGAGAGGATCGCGCTGACGCACCTCCGCCGGCATCAGCGGAACCATCTTGCCGATGCTGGTCTCCACCAGCCCCACCTGTCCGGCCAAGTCAAACCCCGCAGGCAGATGGCGCGTCAACACCTCGCGGGCCAAGGCCGACAACCCGTGCAGGTTCTCGCAGAAAAGGATGGAGACCGGTTTGCCGTTGCGCAGCGGCAGCCCCGGCGCGATCGCCGCCAGCACGCTGGGCAGATGCGCCGCCCCCACCGCCGTGCCGATCAAATCCGCCCGGGCCACAATGTTCCGGACCGCTTCGGCGTCCTGCACGGCGATCCCATCGACACCGGTCACGTCAATCACATCCGCCGCCCCCGGAGGCAACGTGTCCTTGATGACCACGCGGTACGCCTTGCGCCGCTTCAGCGCCTCAATGATCGGCGGCACCGCATCCACAAAGACCACCTCGTACCCCGCCTTGCTGAAAATCGGGCCCGCCAACGCGCGGCCAATATTCCCCGCCCCAAAATGCACATACAACGGCATCTGTCCCGCCTCCTTTTCCGTGGTGAAAAAAAAGGATTATGCGCTTTTCCTCAAAAAATAGAAACGCCTCTTTTGCGTTTGAACGGCTCGCCGTTTACCACATGTTGCCGCGACAGCCCGGAAAACGCCGCTCCCTTTTTTTACGCACCCGCCCTGCCATTGAGCAGTGTACGGTACACATGAAGGTCCGTGTCAGAGAAGCAACAGAAGATCACTTCGTCAACCCGACCAGGGTGTTCAAAGAGAACGCGGCCAACGGTCTCCACCGCGATCCGTGCCGCCGTTTCCTTCGGGAATCCGTACACGCCGGTACTGATGCACGGGAACGCCACACTGCGGCACCCGTGTTCCATGGCCAGCGCGAGACTGTTCCGGTAACAGGCGGCAAGCCGTTCAGGCTCATTGCCGTGGCCTCCCGACCACACCGGCCCCGGCGTGTGGATCACATAGCGTGCAGGCAACCGATACCCCTTTGTGATCTTCGCCTCGCCCGTCGCGCAACCGCCCAGCGTGCGGCACTCGGCAAGCAGTTCGGGCCCCGCCGCGCGGTGGATCGCCCCATCCACTCCGCCCCCTCCCAGCAGCGTGGTGTTGGCCGCGTTGACGACCGCGTCCACCTCCAACTTCGTGATGTCGCCCTGTATTGCCCGCATCATGTGCGCACCCCTTCGCTCTGTTGCTTCAGACCTGTTTACAGCGTTTGCGAAGAAATCAACGTC
>JALHET010000665.1 GCA_022839525.1 Lentisphaerota bacterium | reverse complement strand
TTCGTCGCGGGCTTCAGGGTCTGCCTTTCCGCTGCATACATCGCAGCCTGAACAGGCTGTCGCTTCGCCGCCGGGCGCATCCTTTCCAGCTGCGGGGTCTCCGAGGGCTTCCAGCAGAACTGTCCGTCTGCACCGGTCCCCGCGGGCAAAATCCGCCATGGCGTACGCCCGCTTTTCTCCAATAATCGCGGCATTCCGCGCAAGCGCTTTTTCGTCGTCGGCACTCCACAAAAGTACTGCTTCTGCAACAGTCCCGTCCCTGCCGCCCCGTCCTGCTTCCTGGATGTAGGCTTCGGCCGTCGGAGATGGATCCCGATGAATTACCGAACGCACATCTTTTTTGTCGACTCCCATTCCCCAGGCGCAGGTGGTTACCAGAATTGCCCGCCGATGGCCGTGGAACCAGGATTCGACTTCGAGTTTTTCATTTTTCTGCAGGCCGGCATGATAGAACCGTATGTCGCGGTCGTGCAGGCGTTCCCGAAGCAGTTTTGCCGTCCGTTCGGTACCGCCGCGGGTCGCGCAGAAAATGACCATCGGCCGCTCGTGCCGGCTTGCCTCCAGCACCAGTGCGCTTTCCTTGGCGCGGCAGCGTACCACGCTGTATACAATATTCGGTCGGTCTCCCGCGGAGCGGACGACGTGGGCGCTTCCGGCAAACAGCACTTCCGAAACGCGCGCGAGCACCTGTGGAGATGAAATGAGCGTCCCGAGTGCAAGGTACGCGGGACGGAAGGTATCTCCCCATTCCGAAACACAATGGGCTTCATCGATGGCAATATGTGCCGGTTTTCGCGCTGCGATGCGCCTGAACACTGCGCTCCCTGAAATCGGGCCGGTGTCGTCCTTCCGGATTTCGCCGATGAGCACTTCGGGATTCGCGATTACGAGCCGCGCAGGCGGACGGCCGTCGGTTCCTTCGAGCCTGCGGAACTGTGCTTCGCGCTCTTCCTTCGACTGGGAGCCGCGGAACAGTGCCGGGTCGAGCCCTGCTTCAATCATGCGGCGGAGCTGGTCGCCCATGAGGGCGAGAAGGGGATAGATGACAAGGGTCGGGCCGTCCAGAAACAGGGCAGGCACCTGGAAGCACAGGGATTTGCCGGTGCCGGTCGGAAGGAGGATTATCTGCCGGCCGCGGAGGGCTCCGTCCTCGTCGAACAGTTCGTCGTCGTCATTTTGGTCTGTCGGTTCATCGCTGCCGGTACTCATGTCGCCTCCGGTACTGATGTCATCGACGTTGGTGCGGGCGGCTTCGCGCGGGGTGTTTTTCCGGGCGTTTCGAGCCACTGCAGCTGTCGCCGAGGCTGCGGCATCCAGGATGTTTGCGACGACAAGCCGTTGCCAGGGGTAGAGGTATTCGATACCGAATGTATCGCGCGCTGCACGGGCGACCGG
>JALHET010000200.1:1482-5974 GCA_022839525.1 Lentisphaerota bacterium | reverse complement strand
CTGCTTGACCGTGCCGCCCGCGATCTCCAGAATCTCTGAACCGAGGGCGTAACCCGAAGAGATGAAAATGCGATCCTTGCCACACAGCACCGGTGTGTTGGGGTGAACCGCGTGTTTGTTACGGTGCGGGTGCTTCCAGAGCGGCTCGCCGCTCTGCGCGTCGAGTCCCACCACATGATCCTCCAACATGGTGACCACCTGACGCCGCCCGTTGAGCGTCAACAGGGCCGGCGAACAGTAAGCGCTGCGCTCGCTCAGTCCCTTGCTTTTCCACACCAGCCGACCGGTTTTGATATCCAGCGCCACCACGGCGGCATCCGCACCGCCCGGCTGACAGATCACCTTGCCATCGTAAATCAGCGGGTTGTCGGCAATACCCCACGTGATGTTACGTCCGCCGAACTCCGCATGGCTATCGACGCGCCACACGATATCGCCCTTTTTCGCATCGATGCACACCACATGCCCGAGGCCGCCGGCCAAGTAGAGACGTCCCTCGTGAAACGTTGGCGAAGTACGCGCGAACTCATACGAGGCGCCCCACTCCGGCCCGTACTCCACCTGCCAGCGGATCGCGCCGTTTTTCGGGTCGAGCGCGAACAGGTGCCCCACGCGGCTCTTCTTATCGCCGGTGCTACCTGTAACGAACAACGTGCCTTGCGCCATGATCGGCTCGGAGTACCCCTCGCCCGGCAACTCCGCCAGCCACAGCCGTTTAGGCCCCCCCGTCGGCCAGGCCTCAGCCAGCTTTTCCCCGGTAACGATCAGATCGCGGTTGCTGCCGCGCCATTGCGTCCAATCCCCCGCCCGCGCCGCCAAGGCCACGCAAACCAAACCCGCACATGCGATACCGGCTTTGCATCTCATAGTATTCCTCATCAGTCGGTGTGTGTTTTTTGAAATCACATGTGCGACAGTTTATTGGATTCAGGGGGGGATACCAAGCCGAAATTCGTTGTTTACGGGATCTGTCTGGCTAGTTTAGACTATACCCCTATGCGTGGGGTATCACAGAAAATTTTCTGCGCCAGTGTTGCACTCGTCGCGCTCGGAACCCGGGCGGACGTCATCACCGGCGGCAGCCTCAGCCGGACCGTCTCATTCCCCGCACCGGTTGCCAGCCTTACCCCGGACGGGTTGACCCGTGTCACACTCGCCGGTTGCGAGCCGGACATGCGAACCGCTAAACCGGTCCTGCCGGTCATGGGCGTCTCTTTCGAAATCCCCGTCGGAAGCGAAATCGCCTCCGTCACCGTCGCGCCCGCCGACGTCATCGAAATCCCCCTCGAAGCTCCTATCGAATGGGGCTTGCCGCCGCGCCAGCCGGAGGATCCGCCGACACCCGCCGTGACGCCCGACCCCGCCGTCTATAACGGTAACCAGCCTTATCCCGACCTGGCGCAGCCGGTCTGGCGCCTCGACCCGCGGAGCGGCGCATCCTCCCTGCTCTCGGTGCAGCTCTGCCCGGTCCGCTTCGACCCCGTCCGCCATGCCCTGCTCGCCGCCACCGCGCTCACCGTCTCGGTACACGTCCAAGCCGCAACGGCCCCCCCGAAGCAAGGGTTGCTCGCCACCTCGCCCGCTTTCTCGCCCCTCGACCCCGCCGAGACCCACACGTACGTGATCCTCTCCACCTCCAACCTCCTCTACAACGCCCCCCCGCCGTGGAACTTTCAAACCCTCCGCGACGCCCGCGCCCGCGCCGGTTTCACCCCGGCACTCGTTTCAGCCGAATGGGTCTGCGCCAACTACCCAGGAGCCGACACCCCCGACCGCATCCGCGCCTTCCTGCAGGACGCCCACCAGCAGTGGGGCACGCGCTTTCTCCTCATCGGCGGCACGTACGGCCTCATCCCCGCCCGGAAACTCTATATTTCCGTCTCCGAGATTTTCACCCACACCACTGAAATCCCCGCCGACGCCATCTACTACGGCTGCCTTGACGGCCCCTTCGACAACAACGGCAACGGTCTCTACGGCGAGGTGACGGACGGCGCCAACGGCGGCGATGTCGACCTCACCGCCGAGATCATGGTCGGACGGTTCCCCGTCGCCAACGCCGGGGAACTCGCCCATATGGTCCGCAAGACCCTCCGCTACGAGGCCGCCACCGCGCAGGATGTCATGCCCAACGCCTTTTCCGCCGAAAAGATGGATCTGGGCACCATGACCTATGCCGCGGGCTTCATGGAAGAACTCCGTTTCGGCAGCACCGCTTACGGGCTCAGCACCATCGGCTTCGAGACCTCCGCGTATTCGGACGCCCTCGACACCAGCCAAACACTGTACGACTCGTCCACCTTCCTGTGGGGCAGCTCCGACTCTCTCGCGTTCCTCAACCGGAACCTCGGCAGCCTGAACCACATCGGCCATGCCGCCGCCCAACAGTGTATGAAAATCAATCTCGCCGACACCGCCCACCAGAACGCCCTCCGCGCCTTCACGAACGGCATGCCGTATTTCGCGTATTCCCAAAGCTGCAGCGCGGGCGCGTTCGACATCACCGACTGTTTTGCCGAACAGCTCGTCACCGTCAGCAACGCCGCCTTCGCCGCAATCATGAACGCCCGCGAGGGGTGGGTGTTCAACAATACGGTCGGCGGGTTTTCCCACCGCTACCACCGCTGCTTCTGGGACGCCGCCCTGCGCGGCGCGGCCACACGCCTCGGCGAAATCAACGAGCAGTCCCGCCTCATGAGCCTGCACTTGATCAACCCCGCCACCGCAAACTTCTGGCGCTGGGAGTACTATCAGCACAACCTCTTCGGCGACCCCGCCACACCCTTCGTCCCCGCCATCAACACCGTCCTTCCGGCCATTTCCCACGAGCCGCTGATCAACACCTATGACACGCAGGCCGCTTACCGCGTCACCTGCACCCTCGAACCCGCCGGCATCTACAACCCCGAAGCCGTCTTCCTCCTCTGGCACACCAGCCGCGAACCCGGTCCCGTCCATACCCAGCTCATGATCCAAACCGTCGGCAACCTCTTCGAAGCCGACATCCCCCCGCACCCCGCCAACACCCGTATCGCCTATACCCTCTGCGCCGCCAACCACGCGGGGCGCATGACCCGCATGCCTGACGACGGCGACGCTCTCTTCGACGTCACCGACAGGCTCGACCTTGAAATCCGCGGTTCGCCGTTCAACTTCGGCACGCCCGACCCCGGCTACGGCACCCACTATTACGCCTCTGGACTCGTCGCCACCGCCTCCGCCCCCAGCCTCTATTCCGTCAGCGCCGACACGCGCTACGCCAACCGGGGCTTCTTCGGTATCGGCAGCACACCCCAGAGCGGCACCAACCTTACCGTCTCTTTCCGGATGGACACCCACTCGCTCCTCTCGTGGATGTGGCAGCGCGAGTATCTGCTCACCGTGCGGTGTGACCTGGCCGGTTTTCCGGAACAGGCTTTCTGGATTCCCGAAAACGGAACAGCCACGCCTTCCCCCGCCCCCGAAATCATCACCAACAACGGCACCGCCTTCGCCTTCGCCGAATGGCACCGCGACGGGATCCGTGCCCCCGCTGCCCCCGCCCACAGCCCGCCCGCTTTCGGCCCCGTCACTGCCGACGCGTCCCACACCCTTGTCGCCCGCTACCTGCCCCTCGACCTCGACGCGGACACCAACAACATCCCCGACTGGTGGGAGTTCCAATACTACGGCACCAACGGGCAAGACCCCGACTCCGACGACGACGGGGACGGTTACCTCCTCTGGGAAGAATACAACGACCGGACCAATCCGCTCCTCGCAAACTTAATTCCCGCCCCGCCGCACATCACCCACACGCCCCTCGACGAAACCCAGACGCGTCCCGGCCCCTTTGCCATCCGCGCCATCATCACCGATTCGCACGAGGTCGCCAGCGCCACCGTGTGTTGGCGCCGCAGGGCCGGAGCCTGGCAATCGACCCCCATGGCTCTCGTCTCCAACAACCTCTTCGAGGCTCAGATCGGCACCCTTTCGGCTCCCGCCGACGACTTCGAATACCAGATCATCGCCTCCGACCCCTCCGGCCTCACCAGCCAGACCGGCGTTTTCTTCTTCTTCCTGCGCTATCCCGTCGCCGACACCTCGCGCTTCCACGACCTCTTCCATGTTGCGCTCCCCACCCAGACCTCCGCCTCCGCCTACATGAACCTCCACAACACCGGCAACGCCGCCCTCCTCTGGTCCATGCGCTTCTCGCACACCGACACCTTCCGCGACACCGAACTCCGCTGCTGGAACCGCGCCTCCCTCGGCCAGCCCTGGGAAGTGTCCACCAACCGTGCGGCCTCCCCGCCCTACGCGCTCCACTCCCGCCTCGTTTCCAACCGGACGGTTTATTCCCCCGTGCGTTCCACCATCGCCTTGCCCAAAACTTTTCTGGGCGAAAACGCGATCCTCTCATTCAAATATTGGATCTGCTCCGAACTCGACAAAAATCCCGCCCGCGCGTTCGACGGCGGCATCGTCGAGTTCTCCTCGGATAACGGCACCA
>JALHET010000200.1:0-1421 GCA_022839525.1 Lentisphaerota bacterium | reverse complement strand
TTCCGGCAACTCCGGGGACCGTACACCCACACCATCTACGGATGGGACGCCTCGCCCTGGCCAGACGGCACGCCCTGCTTCGCGGGCAACGGGACCGAAGGCTGGCAGACCGCCACCTTCGACCTCCTCAAAGAGTATCCCGAACTCCTCGGCATGTGCGGCCACACGGTGATTTTCCGCTTCCATTACGGCGGGGACAACAACACCGACAACGAGGGCTGGTACATCGACGATATCGACATCTCCCCGCTCCAATGGGTGAACGGCTTCTCCCACAGCATCCCCTCCTCCTACAATTACACCATCGCCGGCGGCGACTACAAACGCATCCTCTGGTGCAACCTGCCCACCGCCATCACAGACACGCGCGACAGCATGATGACCGTGTCCTTCCTCAGCAACGACCCCGTCCAGCCGGTCTTCAGCTTCTTCTGGCAGCTCAAAATCCGCGAAGCCCCCCTCCTCCCCGGCCTCGCCGCCTTCCAGATCCCCACCGGCGACGGCCGCGTCGCGCTCACCACCGGCGTCACCGACAGGGACCGCGAACCCGTCAGCCTCGCCGTCACCTGGTCGCGCGACAACGGCAAGACCTGGTCGCCCGCCGCACTCACGAACCTTCTCGCCGATGCCGGCGCCGTCCCCCCTGCCGCGCCCTCCGGCGCCATCACCAACCTCCCCACCTCTCTCTCCGGCGTCACCCCCGTCACCAACCGGCTCTCCTCCGTCTGGCTCTCCCGCGCCGTCACCCCGGCCCTCGACGTGTGTACCCAAACCCTTTTCCGGGTCACCGCCTCCAACGCCTATTACGGCGCGGCCTACACCGCCGGCCCCTTCACGGTCGACAACGTGCCGCCCGCCTTCCCTCCCGGCAGCGCCCTCACCGCTTTCCCCTTCAGTTCCGTCGGCCCCTACGCGCTCACCACCAACCTGCTCACCCTCGTCTGGCCCGACGCCACAGACACCCCCTCCACCAACCTCTCCTACCGGCTCGTCGGCGCAGGCTCCACGCACACCACCGCAACCGCCTCCGCCACCTTCTCGCTCTCCAACGCCCTCAACGCCACCCATGCGTTTCAGGTCACCGCCGTTGATCCCGGCGGCAACGCCAGCGAACCGCTCAGCGCCTCCTTCCTCGTTCTGGACGCGCTCGGCGACTACGACGGCGACGGGCTCTCCAATGCCGACGAGGAAATCGCCGGAACCTCTGCCACCAACGCCGCCGAACGTTTCACCGCCACACTGTCTTCCGGGCCCGGCGCCATGACGCTCTCGTGGCAAGGCGCGGCGGGGCGTCTCTACACTGTCGAAGCGACGCCCACACTCCTGCCGCCCGACTGGCAACCCCTGCCGGGCCTCACCGACATTCCCGGCACCGGCACGCCCCTCGACGTCGCCCTCCCCACCACGCAACCTTCCTGTTT
>JALHET010000664.1 GCA_022839525.1 Lentisphaerota bacterium | reverse complement strand
AAAACGATGCCGATCTTGCTGACATCGCCGCGGCCGACCAGAATACTGCAAATGCCTCCTCCAATTCTTCCCGTTCCGTGCTGCCGGTGCGCGCTTCCGCTCCGGTCCGGCGCCTGGTTTCCCGGCAGCTCGATGTGCGCACTCGGCTCGGCCAATACCTTTCCGGGCTCAAGGAGTCCGACTCTCCGGCCCTGTTCTGGAGCATGCTCGCCGCAGCCTTCGCCTACGGCATTCTGCACGCACTCGGACCCGGCCACCGGAAAACCGTTGTTTTCTCGTACTATCTGACCCGCCCTGCGCCGGTGTGGGAGCCCGCCGCACTCGCAGCGCTTCTTTCGCTCCTGCACGGCGGAGCTGCAATCGTGCTCCTCGGGATTCTCCGGGGCGTCTCCGGCTCGCTCGCAGGGCGCGCCGACAACATCGGCGTTTATATGGAAGGCTTTTCGTACCTGTTTCTTGCCGCCGCAGCCTTCGCCCTCGCAGTCCATTCGGTCTTCGAACTTTTCTCGCGCCGACATAAAAAAATCTCGGGAGCCCTCTCGATCGGTATGATCCTTCTGTCAGGAATCTATCCCTGTCCCGGCGCAATCCTTGTGCTCGTCCTTTCGATCGCGCTCGACATCTCGGCCTTCGGCATCGCCGCCGTTCTCGCCATGTCGATCGGCATGAGCCTGCCGATCACCGCTGCGGGGTATCTGCGTGTCGCACCTCATCGAACTCTCCGGCTACCTCGTCCTTCTCGCCTTTTCGGTGTGGATATCCCTGCCGTTCGCGTCGAGCCTTGCGTCCGCGCTTTTTCGGCGGTAGAATCTCTAGCCATGAGCAGCTTGTATCGTTTTGGAATTTCACTCGACAAAAAACTGATAGGGGCATTCGACACGTACGTCGAACGCGAACACTACGCCAGCAGGTCCGAAGCCATTCGCGATCTGATCAGGGAAAAACTCGTGCTCAAGCGCGTCGATGAAAACGGGTCCGTCGCGGGAGCCCTGGTCATGAGCTACGACCATCACCGCAGCGACCTGTCCGAGCGGCTCATGCACATCCAGCACGACTATCACGAGTGCATCATCTCCACTCAGCACGTGCACCTGGACCACGATAATTGCCTGGAGATCATCGCCGTGCGGGGCAAAGCCAGACTGATCGAAGAGCTCGCTTCGCATCTCAAGGCTCTCGTCGGCGTCACCCACCTCGGCATCAGCTTTTCAGCGTACGGCGTTGAGGACACGGACGGAGACAGCGGCGGGGCTCGCGAACACAGTCGCG
>JALHET010000199.1 GCA_022839525.1 Lentisphaerota bacterium | reverse complement strand
CTTCACGCGGCGGGAATCTCCTCGATCCTGCACACCTACGCATGTTACATCGCCCCGTCGTCGAGGTACGTCACGCCGGTCCCGCACCCGGAACTCGATACCGTCGCGGCGTACACGCTCGCCGAACCGCTCTCCGAGGACGCGAAAGAAATCGTGGTCCGCGAATCGACGGCGGGCGTTTCGCTTGACGTGGGCTACCGGGTCACGAACAACCGGACCTTGCGGATCGGCGACGAGATCATCAAATACAACGGGGTCACCTCCAAGGCGCCCTTTACCTTCACCGGCTGCCAGCGCGGATTCCACGGCACCCGGGTCGCGGCGCACGCGGCCGGGACGCGCGCGGATCTCCTGACCACCTTTTGGGGCGGCCTGTACATCCCGAAACCGGACTCCCCCCTCTTCGACGAGATCGCGAAAAACACGGCCGACGTGATCAACGAATGCGGCTTCGACGGCATCTACCTCGACGCCATCGAGGGCATCCGCTACATGTGGGGCGAGGAGAACTACTGGTATTACGGAGAGCGGTTCGTCTTCGAACTCGCCAAGCATCTCAAAAAGCCGGTCGGGATGGAATACGCCGGCATGACGCACGGCTGGTGGTTCTACCGCTCCCGCTATCAGGCCTGGGATTCTGCGGCCCGCGGTTACAAGCGGTTCATCGACATCCACATCGCCTCCATGAAAGCCAACTCGGAATACCAGCACGGCTGCTGGAACGGGAACCTGCCGCTGATCGAAAAATATGCCCCCATGGAGAATTATCCGCTCTTCCTGCCCCTTCAGTTCGGCTGGTGGACCTTCCGGACCTGGGACGGGCCGAAAACGGAGCCGACCTATTCCGACGATATCGAGTACCTCTGCTGCAAAATGATCGGGAACAACGCCGGGCNNCCACCCTGCAGGCCCATCCCGTCTACCGGGATTTGCTGGCGATGATCAAGCAGTATGAGGAACTGCGGCACCAGAACTACTTCAGTAGCGCCGTCCGCGCGAAACTGAGGCAGGTCGGAAAGGATTTCACACTTTTCCGCGAAGCGGACGGCAGCTGGAACTTCAAACCCGTCTCCTACCAGAAGCACAAAGTGTGCGGCCTGAAACACCCCTCGTCGTCATGGACACTGGACAATGGGTATGCGGCACAGCCCCTCAAACTGCGCCTCGAAGCCCTGGTGTCCGTGGCACGCGATCCGTCTCCCGCCATTCTCCTGGATGCGGGGAACGCCGGGGAGTTCCAGCCCCTGCAGGCGGCCAAGGGGGTGACCGCAGCCCTGAAGCCGGCCGGCCTCGTTGTGCCAGCCACCGGGGAGGCCGCCGTCGAGTTCACGGGACGCAGCACCGGCGCGGTTCCCCGGGAAGGCGCCTATGCCTCCCTGGGTAAGTCCTTCGACCCGCCCCTCAACCTTGGGAAGAAGATGGCAGTCGGCGTCTGGATCCACGGCGACGGCAGCGGCGCGCTGCTCAATGTCCGCACCATCACCCGCCTGCCGCACTGGCGGATGAGCAACCACTACGTCCTGCTGGATTTCAAGGGCTGGAAATATGTCGAGCTGGTGGAGTCGGAATCGACCCGCAGCAGCGACTACCTCTGGCCGGATCCCCCGGTCGGCTACTACGTCTACAGCCATTATACCGGAAGAGCCTCCTACGACAAAATCACCTCCATCGAGTTCTGGTTCAACAACCTTCCCCCGAACCAGACCGTCTCGTGCAAACTGGGGCCGGTCAAGGCTCTGGACATCGTCACGGAAAAGATCGTGAATCCGTCCGTCGCCCTCAACGGCTCGACACTCACCTTCCCGGTCGCGATGGAATCCGGCATGTATCTGGAACTGAAACAGAAGGGCGCCTGCAAGCTTTACGATAAGGACGGGAAAACCGTTTGCGACGTCGTTCCGAAGGGGGAGATACCCCTCCTGAAGAGCGGCAAAAACGATGTCGCTTTCCAGTGCGAGCCACCCGCCCAAGCGGACGCCCGTGCACAGGTCACCCTGATTGCCGAAGGCAACCCCCTGTAACGGGAAACGCGCGAAAACAGGAAAGGCAGCAACCATGATCCGGCCCGTATGTGTGATGACGTTGATTCTGGGGTTTTGCCAAGGTGCCGCAGGCACCGTTCAACCGGCTCCGGTGTCCGAAAAGGATGCCGGCCTGTGGTTCCGTCATGTGGTTCCCCTGCCCAAAAAGGCTGCCATTCCGGCAAAGCTCATGCTGCCGGTTGAGTCCGTGCGGGTCCGTGTGCAGGAACCTGGCGGCGATGTGGTGCAGGCGGCCGCAACACGGTTGCGCGAGGCTTTGCGCCTGAAAAACGGCGGCGGCGGCGGCTTTGAAATCCTTTTGGGCGTGTGCGACCGTCAGGGCCGCATCGGCGGGATCGCCGTGCCCGGCGCGGACGCTTTATCGGCGCTGCCCAACCGCGAGCAGGCGTACGTGATCGCGCCGCTCGGCGACAACCGCCTCGCGCTCGCGGGACTCGACCCGCGCGGAGTGAACTATGCGGCCTGCACCCTGGCGCAACTGCTCTCCCCGAAACTCTCGGACGACCGCATCGAGATGCCTCTGGCCCGCGTAACCGACTGGCCGGATTTGGCGGAACGCGGAATCTGGTGGCGCAGGCCGCCGAAAAACAACCCCCGTCCCGGGTTGTGGTCGGGTGAGTCCGGATATGATGACGGGACGCTCGACTGGTTCGCCGGACTGAAGCTCAACCATCAGGAGATCCGCCTGAATATGCGGGTGGAGAAGGATAAGCCTGCCTCGGCCTATCTCGACCCGGGGGAGATTGACCGCTGCCGCCTGCGGGGCATCAAGATGATTCCTCTCATCAGTCACCTGGAACAGTTGGACGGATCGGGCATCTTCACGGTCTATCCGGAAACCCGCGGGAAAGGCGAGATCCCGAAGTGGGCCAAGACCGTTCCCTACATCTGTTTCTCGCAGCCCGCCGCGCAAAAGGTCTTCGACGAGTGGTTCACGTCGATCGCGCGAAACATCGCGTGCGACGATGTGATGGTGTGGCTCTCGGAAAACGCCACCTACTGTTCCTGCGAATCCTGCAAGGCGATGGATCAGTATCAGCATGAGATGAAGGTGCTTCTCCACGCCTGGAACGAGGCCCGGAACATCCGCCCCTCGCTCCGTCTGCGGGTGCTGCTGACGCAGGGGACTTTCTCCAAGAATGTTGAACTCATCGAGAAACACATCCCGCGCGATGTCGGGGTCACCTTTTACAGCGGCAGCCACACCTACACCGTCGCACGCAAGCCCATGATCTATCCCGAATTGCGCAAGGCGGTCCAGGGCCGCTGGTTCGGCTGCTGCCCGACGCTGTCCGGCTCGTGGCATGTCGCCAGCCCCTTTGCGGCGGCGGCGTATATGAAGGAGCGGATGAGCGAACTGCGCGATGCCGGCACCGTGAGCCTGGCCGGGTTTGCCCCGCCCTCGCTGCGGATGAACGAATTGTCCATGAGCGCGGCAGCGGAATTCGCTTGGAACGCCGCGGGCCGCTCGCCGCGGGAGTTTATGCTGGCATGGGCCACACGGCGCGGGGATCCTGACCCCGGGAAGGTGGCGCAGTGGTGGGAGCACATCGAGGAGCCCCAGCGCGACCTCTATATTTCAAACCTGACCATGCAGGGCTTCTGGGGTTTGGTGAGTTCCCTGCTGAAAGCGCGCCGCCCGTGCCAGCCCGGCGCAAGCTTCCTGGCGGGGTTCCCGGGTGAAGGCCGGCTGGATGCCGATATCGCTTCCGTGCGGCACGCCGCCGAGATAGCCGGAGCCATTCCCGACAAGCGTTTCCTTCACGAGGCGCGCTACACGCTGGCCGCCCTCGATCTGGCCCGCGCCAGCCGCGATTTGACGGTCCGGCTGTCCGGCCGCAAAACGCTGGACGAGGCGGACAAGCGGGACGCCTCCGCCCTTTTCGAGACCATCGTCCAGTCTCTCGACCGTATCGACGCGGAGCTTGAGGCCTTCAACCAAAGTGTTTCCCTCTACCCCGGACAGCAGTACGAAACAACGGCGGATTGGTTCCCGTTCATCCTGTCGTGGCGCAAAGAAACCGTCGGCAAAGTGGCCGAGACGGCCCGGACGCTCGGCGTTTCCGCGCCCTTCATGTCAACGCTGCCGTAGCACCCTGCGTCCTCCGGCATCCTTAATCCTACACCATGAATTCAGCGCGCTCACCCTTCCTTACGTTGACGCTGGTCGCCATGACTGTTTTCCTCCTGGTTCAGCTCAGGGAAAACAAACGGCGCTGGCAAACCCAACTGGACACCTTGACCGCGCTCACAAACCGCACGGAACGCGTTTCGCAAACCTTGCCAGCCGACGTAAACAGCGTGAGTACCTCCGAAGCCGAGGCCATCAACGTTTACAAACGCGTTTCACCCTCTGTCGTCGCCGTCGCCAACCACGGCCTTGTGAGGAGCGGTTTCTTTGGTTTCCAACTTTATGAAGTGCCGCAGGGGGCCGGCTCAGGGTTCGTATGGGATAAAAAAGGCCACATCGTCAGCAATTATCACGTGGTTCACCAGGCGAGCACGCTGACCGTCACCTTCCCGGATGGCTCCCGGTATAGCGCCACGCTCGTCGGTATCGCCCCGGACTACGACCTCGCCGTGCTACGCATCAACGCGCCGGCCGACAAACTCATCCCGGTCGCCGTTGCCGAATCGCGTGACCTCCAAGTCGGGCAGCAAGTCTACGCGATCGGCAATCCCTTTGGACTCGACACGACCCTTTCGGCCGGCATTGTCAGCGCGCTCGGGCGCACCATCACATCGATGACCGACCGCAAAATCTACGACGTGATCCAGACCGACGCGGCCATCAACCCAGGCAACTCGGGAGGTCCGCTGCTGAAAGCCTGCGGGCATCTCATTGGCGTCAACACCGCCATCCTCAGCCCCAGCGGCGCCTATGCCGGCATCGGGTTTGCGGTTCCATCCGACACCGTGTCGCGTGTGGTGCCGCAGCTCATCGAGAAAGGCCGGGTCACCCGCGCCGGCCTCGGTGTGCAATTTCTGCCCGACCACGTCACAGCCCGCGCAGCCATCGAAGGTGTCGCCGTCTATGCCGTCTTGGACCGGACGCCCGCCGCCCGCGCGGGGCTTGAGGGCATCGGGATCAACCGTCTCGGGGATTTGATTTTCGGCGATATCATCACGGCGGTGGATGGCACGCCCGTGCGTACCATCGAAGCCCTGCAAGCCATCCTCGATCCGCGCGCACCCGGCGATCGCGTCTCACTCACCGTCGCACGCGCCGGCAAAACACGCGAACTTGCCATCACCCTCGTTGAGGAACGTTAGCCACGGCACGCGCAACGCCCAACGCTCAAGTTATGGCAGGTAGACAGGATGAGTCGCCAAAACCCGCAATCCGCAACCTGCAATCCGCAACCCGTAACGTGTAGCCCGTAACCTGTAA
>JALHET010000198.1:8087-12626 GCA_022839525.1 Lentisphaerota bacterium | reverse complement strand
GGCAGATGGACAACGCGACAAAACGATAAACAGGAGATGATCATGAACCGGAGAGAATTCATCATTAACGGCAGCAGGGTGTTTGCGATTGCATCTGCGGGAACATTGTTTGGTGCGGCGACGCCTTCAAAGAAAATGCGGTTGTGTGTTGTCGGTTGTGCGCGGACAAAGGATCACGGTAATGGCTTCGTTGTCGATCCGAAGGGTTCCCGCGGGCGGGGCTTTCAGGTGATGAGCCGCTTCGCGGAGCTGAAAAACTGCGAGATTACCGTCCTTTGCGACGTCGACTCGTCGGCTCTCGACTACGTTGCTCAGGTTGTCAAGGAGCTTACCGGGCATGTGCCCGCCAAAGTGAAGGACTTCCGCGAGGCTGTCCGCCGCGACGATGTCGACGCCGTCCTCGTGGCGACACCGGATCATTCGCACTGCTACATCGGCGTCGAGGCCATGAAGGCGGGGAAGGCACTCTATCTCGAGAAGCCGATCGGCATCTCGGCGGGCGAGGCAGAGATTCTCGCTGCGGTTCAGCGCAAGACGGGCCGGGTCTTCCAACTCGGGACGCAGCGCCGCAGTTCGCATGCGACGAAACAGGCGGTCGACTTCATCCGCTCCGGACAGATCGGCCAGCCGCATTGGGCAAAGGCCTGGTGCCTCTCGGACCGCCCGGCGATCCGCAATGTGAAGCCGGCCGCTGTCCCAGCTTGGATGGGTGCCGATGGGTGGGATCTCTGGCAGTGCTGTGCGCCGCGCCGCGCGTACCGCTCGAATATCGTCCACTACAACTGGCGGTTCTTCAAGGGTTATGGCACTGGCGATCTCCCGAACAACGGCCTCCACTTTGTCGACATTGCCCGCTGGGCGCTTGGAGCCGAGTGGCCGGAACGTGTCTACGCGGGTGGCGGCAAGCTCTTCTACGAAGGCGAGGACTTCGAGTGGGACGACACGCACATGTTGACCGTCCAGTTCCCCGGCAAAAAGTTCCTGACCTGGGAAGGATGTTCCCATGCTGGGGCGATGCCGTTTATGGGCAAGTGGACAGGATGTCTCGTCTACTGTGACGACGGGCTCGCGTTTTTCGGTCCGATGGGTGAGTCGGCGATCTATGACCGCAAGGGTAAGAACGTCATCAAGGAGTGGGCCGCGGCGGATAGCGGATCTCAAGAGGGGGATATCAGGTTCTCCGATCCGATCCGGGCGTGTGACATCTGGCATGTCCAGCGCTTCACGGATTGCGTGCTCGCGGGAGACCTCAACACGGCTCAACCGATCGACAGCTCCCTCAAATCGAACGTGCTGACGGAGCTCGGCAACGTTTCGATACAGATCGGTGACGCCGTGCACGTCGATTCGGCGACAGGCAGGCTGAAGGATCCGAACAGTCCCGCATCGAAGTTCTGGATGCCGTCATACGAACCGGGTTGGGAGCTGAAGTCATGATCGGCCGGCGAGGTTTTCTTGGCGGTCTCGCTGCCGCCTCCTGTGCCGGTTGCGTGTTTCCGCGGGTATCTTCCGCGCGGAAACGCCTGACGATCGCCGCATCGGACATACGGTGCGAGCGCGAGCCGCTGATAAGGCCGTTCGGTTTCAAGGGCGGGTATCTTTCAGAACTTTGGCAGCCGATCGCGTTTCTGGCGAGCACTTCGGGGCAGTCGGGCATCGGTCTTGGCACACAGAGTGTTCTCTGGAGCGATGCCGCGATCTTCACGAGCCGTTCGGAGACGGCGGGCAACGAACTGATGCTGGCGCTCACCCGTAAGGCGCTGGAACTTGTGCGCGGCAAGGGTTTTGCGACGCCGTTTGAGCTTCTGGATGAAATCTTTCCCGAGGTTCTCGCATACGGGAAAGATCTGTCCGGAAGGCAGAATCTGCGGTCGACTTTCGCACTTAACGCGCTCGTTGCGGTGGATAACGCCGCTTGGGTTCTCTATGCCCGCGAGAATGGTTTTGCGACCTTTGAAGAGGCCGTGCCTGATGAGTGGCGCGGCGGTATCCCGGAGCATCACGCCGGGTGCGCGATGATTCCGCTCGTCACCTATGGTACGCCGCTCGACGAAGTGCGGCGGCTGGCGGCAGGCGGGTCGTTTTTCTTTAAGATCAAGATCGGCCAGCCGGGTACTCAGGATGAGATGCTCGTGAAGGACTGCGGGCGTATCTCTGAACTGCATGCCGTCCTGAAGGACATTCGCACGGCCGATTCGGCAACGGGCAAGGTCTGCTATTATTTCGATGCGAACGGACGCTATGAGAAGAGAGAGACGCTTCTGCGTTTTGTCGATCACCTGAAGAAAATCGGTGCGTATGATCAGACGGTGATCGTTGAGGAGCCGTTCGACGAACTGAACGAAATCGATGTTCATGACATACCGCTCCGTCTCGTGGCAGACGAATCGGTGCATACGGTCGAGGATGCCGACAAGCGTATGGACATGGGGTATCGGGCGATGGCACTCAAACCGATCGCCAAGACACTGTCGATGTCCCTCAAGATCGCTTCAGCGGCGGTGAAGCGTAACGTGCCGTGTTTCTGTGCGGATTTGACCGTCAATCCGGTGTTGGTCGAGTGGAACCGCGCCGTGGCGGAGCGTCTGCCGCAGTTCCCGGGGCTTGGACATCTTGGACTGCTTGAGTCCAATGGTGCGCAGAACTACCGCAACTGGGAGAAGATGTGCCTTGATGTTCCCGCAGGAGGGCTCTTTGCACCGATGCCCCGATACGAAAAAATGTTTTTCATGAGGAGTTAAGAGTCGAAGGATATCGTTTCGGTTACGAACCGGTGGTGGCGATTTGGGGAATCGGCACCGAAAACGTCAGGACAATTCGCGGGGACGACTCTGACGGCACCATCATGAGATGGCGGGACGTTTTTAAAGATGGTCTCGTTGCCAAGTGAGACGCATTTTTCGCGTTTTTTCTGCTGTACTTCTATGCCCAAATTCAACTACAATTAGATGGCAATTTATCATTTTTTGAATAAGGAGGCTTCCCGATGGCAATCCTGATGCAAGGTTTAGTGTTGCTGGTGGCCGGAATGGGCATCGTTTATCTTTTTTTAATGTTGCTCGTTTGGGTCATGAACCGAGCGGCATCGGTTGTTGTGCATTTCAACTATATCCTTCCGGACGAGGCGCCCAAAAAGAAATCCCGCCCCGCAACTCAACACGTCATCCATTCTGACGATGCCCTCATCGCCGTCGCGGTCGCCGCGGTCAAAGCCCGTACCGCCTAAACACCCTTTTCAAGAAAATCAACGTTTCCTAATCGCCGTTCCTTAAGGAGTTCCAACAGTGTCCAAAAAAAATGTCGGTTTCATGTGTACCGCCTTCCGCGACGGTTTCCAGTCCGTCTATGGCACCCGTGTCCTCACCGAAGATTTCATGCCTGCCGTGGCTGCCGCCCGTGAAGCCGGCATCTCGTACTTCGAGTCCGGCGGCGGCGCGATGTTCCAGTCGCCCTACTTCTATTGCAACGAGGATGCGTTCCACATGATGGACCGGTTCCGCGAAGTGGCCGGCCCCGACGCCAACCTCCAGACCCTTTCCCGCGGCGTGAACATCGTATGCCTTGACTCCGCCTCGTCGGACGTCATCCGGCTCCATGCCCAACTCTTCAAGAAGCACGGCGTCACCACGATCCGGAACTTTGATGCGCTGAATGACGTCAACAACCTGATTTACTCCGGCACGTGCATCCACGACGCCGGCCTCAAACATCAGGTCGTGGTCACCATGATGGCCCTCCCCCCCGGCTGCACCGGCGCGCACGATCCCGATTTCTACGAGAAAACCCTGCGCCAAATCCTTGACGCAGGCATCCCGTACGATTCCGTCTGCTTTAAGGACGCCTCAGGAACCTCGATTCCCGCGATCGTGTATGACACGATCAAGCGCGCCCGCAAAATGCTCCCGGAAGGCACGAAGATCCAGTACCACACGCATGAGACTGCCGGTTGCGGCGTGCTCGCCTACAAAGCCGCGCTGGACGCAGGCTGCGACACCATTGACCTTTCTCTCTCCCCCGTCTCCGGCGGCACCTGCCAGCCCGACCTGATCGTCATGTGGCACGCCCTGCGTGGTAGCGATTACGACCTGGGCGTTGATATCGACAAGGTGCGCGAGGCCGAAAAGGTCTTCTGCGAATGCATGAAGGATTACTTTCTCCCGCCCGAGGCCACCAAGGTCGAGCCCATGATCCCCTGGTCGCCCATGCCCGGCGGTGCGCTGACCGCCAACACACAGATGTTGCGCGACAACAATCTGATGAGCCGCTACAACGAGATGATCGCCGCCATGTCCGAGGTCGTACGCCGCGGCGGATTCGGGACATCGGTCACACCGGTCTCGCAGTTCTATTTCCAGCAGGCGTTCAACAACGTCATGGCGGGGCCGTGGAAGAAGATCGCCCCCGGATACGGCAAGATGGTTCTCGGCTACTTCGGCCGGACGCCGGTGGCGCCCGATCCGGAGATCGTCAAGATCGCCTCGGAGCAGCTCGACTTGCCCCCGACCGCCGAGACCGTCCTGGCAATCAATGATGCCGACC
>JALHET010000198.1:3727-8008 GCA_022839525.1 Lentisphaerota bacterium | reverse complement strand
CCGAGGAGAACATCTTTATCGCCGCCGCCTGCCAGGAGAAAGGCATCCTCTTCCTTGAGGGTAAAGCGACTCTCGGCATCCGCAAGCGCAGTCCGGACAAGCCCGCCGCCGTCCATGCGGGCACAAAACCCACAGGCTACACCGTCACCGTCAACGGAAAGCCTTACGCGGTTGAACTCAAAGCCAATAAGGCGGTCGTCAACGGCAAAGAGTACACCATTAGCGTTGCCGACGGCATGGCCGGAGCCCCTGCTTCCTCTTCACCGGCTTCTCCCGCCTCTGAAGCGGAGATCGATGTTAAGGCCATGGTTCCAGGCGTCATCCTTCGTCTCAACGTTTCTGTCGGCGCCACCGTCTCCAAAGGCGACGAACTGATCATCATGGACGTGATGAAGATGGAGACTCCTGTCACCGCGCCCTGCGACGGCACGGTCAGGATCATCAACGTCAGCCCGTCCGATAAGGTTAATACGGGCGATGTGCTCGTTGTCATCAGCGGTACCAACGCGGCCGTTCCGCCCCGCCCTGTTCCCGCAGCCGCACCGGCAGTGGTCCCGGCTCCCATCCCGGCAGCCGCCCCGGCTCCGGCACAAACGGCCGCCGCTGGCGGCGGAACCGACGTCAAGGCCATGGTTCCAGGCGTGATTCTCCGCATCTGCGCTGCCGTGGGTACTGCCGTATCCGAGGGCGATGAAGTGCTCGTCATGGACGTGATGAAAATGGAGACCCCTGTCACCGCGCCCTGCAACGGCACAGTCAAGATCATCAACGTCAGCCCGTCCGACAAGGTTAATACGGGCGATGTGCTTGCCGTGATTCAGTAAATCTTTCGGGGCAGGCTCCGTACCTGCCCCCACTTTAACCGTTTGGAAACGCCCATGGAAAAGACTTTTTTGCCCTTTCTGGCAACACTTACGCTCGCCCTCACTCATGCGTTCGCCGACGCGCCCACTCCCGCTCAGGCGCCTGCTGCCGCACATGCGGTGACCACACACGCTGTGGCAACCCCGTCCCAAGCTGACGACTGGCGAAGCATGATCAAACGGGTCAAGGCGCTGAAAGACGACACCGGGATCGCGGGCTTCCTCTCCAAAAACCCGCCCAAGTACCTCTCTGAAGGATATATGACCCCCACGGGCGCGATGGTTCCGGCGCAGAAGGTAAAAATCATCGGCGGTATCCCGTACGGCCTCGGGCAAGCGTTGATGATCCTGGTCTGCCTGATTCTGCTTTACCTCGCGATCGTAAAGGAGTTCGAGCCGCTGCTGTTGCTGCCCATCGGTTTCGGCGGTCTGCTCGCCAACATGCCCTTCGCCAACGTGGCCGCGCCGCCCGTGGTCGACGAGGTAACGCGGATGGTGACCGAACCCGGCGGCTTTCTCTACTACTTCTTCGAGTTCGGAATCAACACCGGCGTCTTCCCGATCATGATCTTCATGGGCGTCGGCGCTATGACCGACTTCGGCCCCCTAATTGCAAACCCCCGCACAGCCCTGCTCGGAGCAGCGGCACAATTCGGTATTTTTGTCGCGTTGCTCGGTGCCCTCGGCCTGACGATGCTCTTTCCCGAACACATTCATTTCGGCCTGAAAGAGGCCTCCTCGATCGGCATCATCGGCGGGGCAGACGGCCCGACAGCCATCTGGCTGACCACCAAACTCGCTCCGCACCTACTGGGCGCGATCGCGGTGGCTGCCTATTCCTACATGGCGCTGGTGCCGATCATCCAGCCGCCCATCATGAAATGGCTCGTGCCCGAACGTGAGCGCAAGATCAAGATGAAGCAGATGCGCCACGTCTCCAAAATGGAGAAGGTCTGTTTCCCGCTCATCGTGCTGTTGCTCTGCGCCCTTCTGCTCCCGAGTTCGGTCCCGCTGATCGGCGCGGTCATGCTCGGCAACCTTTGCCGCGAGGTCGGACCCTCGGTGGCACGCATCGCCGACACCATGGCAGGCCCGCTCATCAACATCGTCACCATCATGCTCGGCCTCGCGGTCGGCTCCAAGCTCGCCTGCGAGAAGTTTCTCAACCCGGAGACCCTCGGCATCCTCGTGCTCGGCCTCATCGCCTTCGCGTTCGGAACGGCGGGCGGCTGCATCATGGGTCGCCTCATGAGCAAGTTCTGCAAGGAACCCGTCAACCCGCTGATCGGTTCGGCCGGCGTCTCCGCCGTGCCCATGGCCGCACGCGTCTCCAACAAGGTCGGCCTCGAGTCCGACCCCACGAACTACCTGCTGATGCACGCCATGGGGCCAAACGTCTCCGGTGTGATCGGTTCGGCCGTGGTCGCGGGCGTGCTCTACACGCTCTGCAAATAAGAATCTCTTGTTCAGTGAAACTCGGCGGCAAGGAAACCCCTGCCGCCTTTTTTATTTTTGTCTTCGTGCCGGTATCGCTTTGTGCTAAAAATATGCGTCATGCACGTCTCGTTTGACCTTTCCTTATCGAACTCCTTGCCGCTGTCCGGAGAACTCCGTCTTCCCGGCGACAAATCACTCTCCCACCGTGCGGCGCTCTTCGCCGCGCTTGCCGAAGGTGAAAGCGTGATCGACGGTTTCCTCGTCTCGGGCGTCACGCATGCCATGCTGGATGCCCTTACGGCACTCGGCATCGTCTGGAACCTCTCGGGGGAGCGCCTGACTGTACAGGGCAAAGGGTTGCGCGGTTTCACGCCTCCAGCCGCACCGCTTTTCTGCGGTAACTCGGCCACCACCCTCCGCATGCTCGCCGGTGCGCTCGCCGCATCGGGAACGCCATGTGTGCTCGAAGGCTCGGAAGGCCTGCGCAAACGGCCCATGGGGCGCATCACGGAACCTCTGCTGCAGATGGGCGTCCCGATATCGACTCCCAACGGATGTGCGCCGCTCGTTCTCGCCGGACGCGACACGGATAACCCGCTGCACGCATTCGACTACACGCTCCCCGTTGCCAGCGCCCAAGTTAAATCCTGTCTGATCCTCGCAGCCCTCGCGGCGGACGGCACCACAACCCTCCGCGAGCCAGGCCCTTCGCGCGACCATACGGAACGCATGCTCGCCGCCATGGGCGCGGACATCCGCACGGACAAACCGCACACCATCCGCATCGCGCCGCTCACCCGTCCTTTAGCCCCGCTGACCCTCAGCCTCCCCGGCGACATCTCGTCGGCCGCTTTTCTCCTGACCGCCGCCGCACTGGTGCCGGGCTCGTCCATCCGCCTGCGCAATGTAGGTGTCAATCCAACACGCACCGGCTTCCTCGATGTGCTCAAGAACATGGGCGCCCTCATCACGGTTGAAAACCCACACCTGATCGCGGGCGAGCCCGTGGCCGACATCTGCCTTTCCGCTGCCCCCCTCAACGCTATCTGCGTGAGCGGCGATATGGTCGTGCGCATGATCGACGAGTTCCCGGTCTTTGCTGTCGCAGCCTGTTTCGCGCAGGGCGTCACGGAAGTCCGGGACGCGGAGGAACTCCGCTACAAGGAGACCGACCGCATTTCCGTCCTGTGCGGCGAACTCAAGAAACTTGGCGTGCGCCTTGAAGAGCGCAAAGACGGTTTCTGCATCTGCGGGGGCACGCTCACAGGCGGAGCTTGCGAAGCCCATGGGGATCACCGGCTCGCCATGTCACTCGCGCTCGCAGGGCTGGCAGCCCCCGCGCCTGTGACCGTCCGCCACGCGGAAATCCTGAACGAGTCTTTCCCGGACTTTGTATCCCAGCTCCGCTCGCTGGGGGTTATGGCACGGGAGCCGTTGTCTTAGCACTGCCCTTTTTGTCGGGATGGAAAAAACAGCCGAAGATGACCAGCAGCAATGCCGAAATACCGATCGCCACCAGCCAGATGTTGTTCCAGTCATTGGACACGGCACCCGCCGCGCCGGTGGAGGGCACGCGCAGCCCGTCGATCAGCGCACGGTTGACGAAGTTGGCGAAGAACGTGCCGAGGCCAAACGCAGCGAAGTTGATGAATCCCTGCGCCTGCGCCCGCATCGCCCCGTCCGCCCGGGAATCGACATAGATCTGTCCCCCCACGTAAAAGAATCCGAAGATGAGGCCGTGGATCAGGATTCCGCTGTATACCCCCACGGGGCCGCCCAGCCAGAAAAAGACATACCGCAACAGGAGGGCGCCCAACCCGATCATCATCGCATTTTTCGCGCCGATTTTTTTGATGGTCGAAGCGAGCGCCAATGTGAAGAAGATCTCGCTGTACTGTCCGAAACTCATGGACAGGGTGGGGTTCTTGAACCCCGAGTCCGCCAGGAATTCGCCCCCGTACCCGAAATAGAGAGAGAAGGG
>JALHET010000198.1:0-3708 GCA_022839525.1 Lentisphaerota bacterium | reverse complement strand
AACTTTCGAGAAGAACATGACCGCGATGAACAGAGCGAAACTGGGATCCCGCAACATGGAGACAGCGCGGAGCCCGAGGACATCCACCAGACTCATGGGCTGGCCGCGCGCCTTCGGCGGCGTGTTCGGCACCAACAAGGCCAAGAGACCGGCCACCAGCACTGTCGCCGCACCGCAATAGAACATCAGCGGCGTGCCATTGACCTTCACGCCGAACAGGTCACCCACCACACTGAAGGCAGCGGCGGCGATCCAGCCGATCACGCCGAACACGCGAATCTGCAGAAACACCGAGGGAGAGCAGTGCGATAAGATCATGTAATTGATCGTGCTCCAGGTGGGCATGTAAAACACCATGGTCACGGTCAGGATGATCAGCAGCGGCAGAGGCTGCGTCTGCAGTCCGGCGCAAACCAACCCGACGGCCGACACCACGTTCAGAAACGCCATGACCTTCTGCGCGGCGAAAAACCGGTCGGTGATCATGCCGACAAACGGGGAGGCCAGCGTCCCGATCGCCATGGCGCTGACCATCCAAGCCAACATGGAGCCGCGCGCGCCCATGTTTTTGGCGTATGGGACAAGGGTGATGAACCAGACCGGCAGAGCCATATACTGCAAAAAATACAACGCGCTCAAAACTACCCGCGTCCTTAACGAAGCCTGCTGTTGTTCGGACATCTTTCCCTCCTTTTATCGTTTCGGCACACCCGTTACCGAAGCACACCCCGGAACAAACGGGAACAGTCGGCCCACCTCATCAGCCGTCGGCTGATACCCATACTCGCTAAGCTCATAGACCTCGACAAAGCCGATCTCCTTCGCCCTTTCCTTGCCATAAACCTCAGCCAGACGGGCATGGAACCGAACGGCGTCATACGCTTTACGCGGGAGCATCCAGTGTGTCTTGATGAACTCCTTGCGTCCCTCCGAAGAGGAGGGAACCGGTTCGGCAATCCGCTTGTCGAAAACCAGCCACTCGAAAAACTGCGACTCGTGCGAGCAGAGGGCCGTGAGCAACTGATCCATCTCGTCCCCGACATCGACAACGATATCCGGCCGGATCTCCGACGGCTGAGTGAACGCGTCGCGCAGGAAATAGATCGCGGGCTTGACCGCCGGAATGGGCGTTTCCGGGCACCAAAGCGGCACCCCCAGCAGATAGGCCGAGTCCATCACCAAGGTTCCGACCGCACGATGATCGGCGTGGTAATCGCACGTGCGATGCGTAATAACCACGTGCGGCGCGAACCCTCGGATGAGACGCGTCATCTCTTTACGCACCTCGAGCGTCACTTCCAGTTCGCA
Source organism: Lentisphaerota bacterium (assembly GCA_022839525.1). Next base: position 2,400 of record JALHET010000198.1, on the reverse strand, counting down.
GTCGTGGTGATTGAGTATCCGGTACTCGTCGACACCCAAGATCTCCTTCGACCGCTGTGCCTCCTGATACCGCCGCGCGGCGAGCGCCTCCGGCGACATCGCCATGTGCCCCTTGTCTCCGTTGCACATTGAGACGAGCTTCACCGTTGCCCCCACCTTCACAAAGTTCAGAGCCAAGCCTCCGCCCGTAATGTCGGGATCATCCGGATGCGCCCCGATGATCATCACCCGCAAATCTTGCGGTTCGACTTTATTCATGCCCCACCCCGATTGAAGAGTTTAGCTTTTTCAATATGCTTCAAGCCGACGTACTGCAGTCGCTATGGCCGCCACCCGTTCTTGCGGGCCGTTAGCCTCGTATTCAATCGCCAATGCTCCGTCATAACCCTCATCTTCCAATGCCTGTAAGAAAGCGAAGGCATTGACCTCTCCATCCCCCCAGAACGTCTTACGCCCCCATGTCCCGGGAGTGGTGGTTCTCACACCGTCCTTGATGTGGATATGCCGGACCCACGGTGCCAGTCGCCGGAAAGCCCCGATCGGCTCATCCTTGTCGTATAGGATCAGATTGGCAGGATCGAAGTTAAGCAACACATTAGGATGGTTCAGGGTTTCCACAAAGCGCTGCAAATCCTCGGCGGTTTCCTGCCCAGTCTCCATCAGCAACGACACGCCAGCCTCGCCCGCGCGATCACCCAGATACCGCACCCGGTCATAAAACTTCTTAGCGTAGGCGGTGTCCGCATGATCAAGAAAACCGACATGCATCATGATATACTGTGACCCCAACTCCGCCGTGATCTTCGCGGCTTTGCCGAAAGCCTCGCCACTGGCCGGCCAGTGCTCATCCGGCGCGATGCCGCCTGTCCGCCTGATCGTATCAAGCGTTGAATAATCCTCGTATGTGTAATTCATCATGCCGGCTGTGATTGTCCAGCCTTGCCGACGCACAGCATCCAGATAAGCTTCTCCGTCGGGCGCGAGCGCTGGAGCAATGGCCAGATTTATGTGCTCGAGTCCTAAAGCGGTCATCACCAAGCCGATCTCCTCAACACCGGTTTTCAAGGACCAACTGCAAATCCCGATCGGCCATTTTTTGCACTGTCTCATCGCACGCACCTTTCCATCATTCACGTTGTTGTCTGTTTGCCAATTTATCAGACGCTAAACGATCTGCACAAGCTTCTTGTTTCTTGCGGAAAGCTTTTCGGCATCGACAATCTTTACCGAATCACGGCACGCCTCCGGCGAGGTCACCGCCTCGACCGGAAGGCCCTTCAGTTTGTCCGCGAACCCGTTGATCTCGTTCTGGTACGCATCCGCCGAAACCGGCAACTCCGGCACAAACGGCTCGCCGTCCATCGGATACAGGCAGAACTCCGGCTGACGGTTGGTGGCCATCACCAGTGAGGCCCGCTCAAAGGCGATTTGGAAGCCGCGCTCAAACCCGAAACACTTAGCCATACCCCATCCGCCATCCGCCACAACGGATGGTCCGCCGACATCATACAACGTGGAAATGTGGATCATGGTACCATCGCTGTCATAATACGCGGAGCTCGTCACCGACGCTGGCATGCCGAACAGAAAGTTGACCATGTCGGTATCGTGTATGTGCAGATCCAGCGCAACCCCGCCACTGCGCGACTCGTCAAAAAACCAGCTCTTGCCGCCGTCACGCGTCCAGCCGGGCGCTTGGCTGTACCGGCCGAAGCGCGCAGCGATCACACGGCCGTACTCACCGCTTTCAATCAGGCGCTTGGCATACACATATTCGCCGCGGAAGCGCAGACACTGGCCGATCATCAACTCCGTGCCTTGCGGCGCGGCGCGCCAGGCCGCAAGCAACTCGTCGCACGCCGCGGCATCGAGTGCCATCGGCTTCTCGCAGAGCACATGGATCCCTTTGGACAACGCCAACGCGGCGGTCGAGACATGCAGAAACGTCGGCAGGGTGATATCCACCGCATCCGGCCGGGCCTGATCCAGCATGGTCGCGAAGTCGTCATACAAGACGGCGTCACCATAATCGCACGACAGATCGGCACCCTGAACATTCCCGGCCGCTGCGGCGGACTGCTCGAACTGTCGGCGGTCCCGGTCGCACAACGCCACCACCTGCACCCCGGGCACCTTTTTCCAGCACCCGTAGTGCATCCGCCCCATGAAACCAAACCCAGCGATCCCAATCCGCATACTTCCTCCTTTTGCAGTTAGATTTTAAAGAAAATCTTCCGCCTGTACAGCCAAACCAGCAGCGCATAACCAACCGTAAATTTGGCTGCCGCTCTGATCAGCGGATAGAAGGTCTCCGTATGATGCTTCAACCCCTGAACAAAGCGGTCGCTGAAAACGCCGAAATCGAAGAGACGGGTTGCCATGTAAATGAAAATGGAATTC
>JALHET010000010.1:20094-28340 GCA_022839525.1 Lentisphaerota bacterium | reverse complement strand
GGCCACGGCGTCGGCACAAGAGGACGAGCGGGATTTGTCGAAGGTCGGCAGCCGCATCAACATGTTCGAGGCTCTCGCACGCGGTTATCTTTCCGAGGCGACGTTCCTGTTGCCCGCCGAAGTGGAGGAGCTGTGCTTCGCCGGGAGGCTGATCACGCTGACCATCGGCATCCGGTTCCTGACGGATTTTCTGGCAGGCGACGTCTATTTCAAGACGCATCGTCCGGGGCAGAATCTCGACCGGTGCCGCACACAATTTCAAATGGTGCGCAGCATGGAGTCTCAGGCCGGGGCGATGGAGGCGATCATACGGGAAGTCGTGGGGTCAAAGAAATAGGGCGATCCGTTTTTAACGCAGAGGCACGGAGGCGCAGAGAGTTTTTTAATGATTTTTTCCTTCTTCGTGCCTTCGTGGTAAGAATTTTGGGTTGCGGGCTTTGCCCGCGTTGGTAGGAGTGACAGGTTACATCTGCATTCCAAATTCACAAATTCGACTTCGAAGCGCTCTCTTCAGCAACGGACCATATTTTGACGGGCAGCGGGGGCGTACCGCCTGCGCATCACCCCGAAATAACCCCGCCTCTCTTCCTTCGACATTTTCATCGCCCCATTTTCGGTATCGTTTCATTTGAGGCAACCTGAAAGTCGCCCTCCCCCAACCTTTTTGGGTTCGGTGTCATGAATTGTGAGGCAACGCGATCACTGGGCAAAAAGCCGTCCTGGACTTGTCAGTGCGTCCCCGATATGTTACGCTATGTAAAACTTTCTTACCGGAGTCTGTTATGCAAACATTGGAAGTCACCAGCGTTTCCTCGAAAGGCCAGGTCGTTATCCCCGGCTCCATCCGTGAATCGCTTGGGATCAGGAGCGGAACCAAACTCATGGTCATCACGGACGGCGAGAGCGTTCTGATGAAGCCTCTTGAAGCACCGAAACTGACCGCCTTCAACCGGCTGATCGCTAAAAGCAGAGCTTTTGCACGACGATCCAACCTTAAACATCTGGATATCAAGAAGGCGATCAGAAAAGTCCGTGATGCGAATCGTAATTGACACTAACGTTCTGGTCTCGGGCGTGTTCTGGGCAGGCAGGCCGTTCCAGGTGTTGGAGCTGTGGGCGCAGGATCACATTCAGGTTCTTGCGTCGGACGCGATTTTGCGCGAATACGCTGACGTTCTGCATCTCATCGGCAGCGCGCACGGTCAGCCGCAACTGGCTGAAAAGTGGATAGCCTTCTTCTTCCAGCACACGGCTCTGATCGATGTGCGCGATAGCGTCACCGTCTGTCGCGATCCGGACGACAACAAATTCCTGTCGTGCGCTATTGATGGCGACGCCGATTACATCGTGTCTGGTGACCGGGATCTTCTCGACCTCAAGGAGGCCGCCGAGATTCCGATCATCACCCCGAGACAGTTTTTGGCGATTTGCAGATCTTAGTGGCCGTAAATTTTCGGCAACGTGCTGCATAAAAGTCGGCTGGCCGCGCCATCAGCAACGGCGAGTAGCAGCGGGTGGTACGGGAAAGTGGGAGGTTTTTGGTTTCGGGCGACGTGATCGTCAAATTTGAGCGAAGCGCTATCCGTACACGTCCACGTACCCGTTCACGTACAGGCGACAGGCGTTTCACGGTTTCGCGCTTCCCGTGCGCCAGGCCGCCGCCAGATAAACCAGTACCGCGAATTCCACAATGGTCGCGCCTGGCGGCAGGCCCGGTGCGTAGCTCACCGCCAGCCCGATCAGGCTCACCCCGAAACAGAGTCCCGCCGCGAGCGCCATCATCCGGTCGAGCCGCCGCGTCAGCATACCGGCCGCGGCGGCCGGGAGCGTGAGCAGCGCGATCGCCAGAACAATGCCGGTCACGCGCACCAGCAGCACAACCGTCAGGGCTGTCAGCACATGGTAAACCAGCTCGTAAAAAGCCGTATGGACGCCGCGTAACCGTGTCAGCTCTTCATTGAACCCGATCGCGAGGAAGCGGTTGTAACAGACCGCCATCACGCCGAGGATCACGATATCCATTCCGGCCATCCACATCAGGTCCTGATGCGTCACCAGCAGGATGGAACCGAACAGGTAACTCATCAGGTCATCCTGATATCCCGGCGTAGCCGCCACAAACGAGACCCCCAGCGCCATGCCGCCGGTCCAGACCGCGCTCAAGACGGTATCGGCGCGCTGCTTGCCGCGGAGGGAGAAGCGTGCCGCCAAAACAGCCACGCCGACCGCCACCAGCAAGGCGCCCATCATGGGGGTCAGCCCCTCAAAGCCAAACCGACGTTGCAAAAGCCGTGACAGCCCCAGCCCCGCCAAAAGGCTGTGCGACACCGCGCCCGCCAGATACGTCGAACGCCGCACCACAACCAGGCTCCCCACCATGCCCGCAGCGAGCGACGCCAACGCCAACGCCGCCACGGCATTCAGCAGGAAAGGATAGTGACACAGGTCTGTAAAAAAAAGAGGCATACTGTCCACAGGTTGCTGTTTACGGAAGACGGTTAACCGGCGCCGCTTGGTGGGGCACATGCATCGACGCCGAGGGATCGAGCACCTGACAGCTCGCGTCGTGCCGGATCGCCGTCAGATAACCGCCGAAGGCTGCGGTGAAAGTTGACGAGGCCACCTCGCCGAGCGCATGCAGCCCCGCCGTATGGTTCACGCACAAGACATGTGTTGCGTGCCCCGTTACAACGCTCAGATTATGCGAAACCATCATCACGGTGACCTCGGCGGTCAGCTCTTTAAACAGGGCGTACATCCGTCCGGCGTGCTCGGGGTCGACGTTGGCGACCGGCTCGTCCAGAAGCAGCAGTTCAGAGCCGCCTGCCAGCGCCTGTGCGATCAACGCCCGCTGACGTTCGCCGCCCGACAGTTCGGCAAAAGGCCGCTTCCCGAAGTCGGCGAGACCGACCCGCTCCAGGGCGCGGTCCGCCGCCGCGTGATCGCCCCGCCCATAGATGCCCCACCGGCTGCGCCCCACGCGCCCCATCAGGACGGTCTCGCGCACCGAGGCAGGAAAACGCGGGTCGAACGGCGCGGCCTGTGGCACATAACCGATCCGTGTGCGTGCCGCTTCGGGCGCTCCGCCAAAAATACGGATGGTGCCGTAGCGCGGCGTCAACTGCCCCAACAGAAGTTTCAGCAGGGTCGTTTTGCCGCCGCCGTTGGGACCCACCACCGCCACCAGCGCCCGTTCGCGGATCCCGAAGGAGACATTGTGCAGCACCTCTTGCCCGTTGTAGGCAAAACAGACGTTGTCCACTTCAATCACTGTCGCGTTATCCGCCATGACCCCTTAATCCCCGGCCAGTCGTTTAGCCACATCCCGCATGAGGGAGGGCCACGCCTCGCTCAAAGGATCCACAAGCTCCAGCCGTGCGCCGAGTTGCGCCGCCAGCGTTTGGGCGGGTTTTACATCGTATTGGGGTTCGGCAAACACCACCTTCACACCCACTTCTTTGGCGTGGCGGATCACCTCTGCCAGATGCCGGGCGGCAGGAGGCTTGCCGTCCTGTTCGAGCACCAACAGCGACAAACCGTACGCTTCCGCAAAGTACCTCCACGAGGGATGGTACACGACCCAGGTTTTCACCGGCGCGTTGCGCAAACGCGCGCGCACCGCCTCATCGGTTTCACGGATCTCGTCCAGCGTTTTCGCGAACGCTTCTTCCAGCGCCGCACCCTGCTGAGGCAGGGCCGCTTCCAGTGCGGCCACGGTGTTCGAGGCCATGGCGCACAACAGGCACGGCGAAAGCCAAATGTGCGGGTCGCCGCCCGCCGCGCAGACGTGCCCCGGTTCCGCGCCGTGGTGCTCATGTGCGCCCGCCCCGTGTTTCGGAATCCCCGCATCCATGGCCACCACCCTCAATGCGGGGTTTAGCCTCCCCGCCTGTAGGACGAGCCGCGTTTCGAACGGCAGTCCGAGCGTGAAAAACAGCGCCGCCTCGGATAACCGTTTCACCTGTCTTGCGGACGGCTCATACGTGTGCGGACTCGCGCCGGCCGGCAAGAGCGTCTGAACCTCCACGGATCCGCCCGCCAGCTTTCTCACGAGCCACGCCTGCGGCGGAATCGACACGAACACGGCGGGCTTCTCCTGCGCCGCCGTTCCCAACGTGAGGAACGCGCCTAGGCAAAAAAGGAGTGAAGCGCAGAGTGCCCTGTTGATCATTCTCAAGTCCTGAAGCCGCTAACCGTCTTCCCTCTCCCGCTTTCCCAGTTTGGAAAGTGCCGATTTCACCGACACGCCCCGCAGCGCCCCGAGCCTGCCCGTCAGCTCGCCCAGTTCGTCCGTTGTGGCCTCAACCACCAGGGTGATCACGGAGACCCCTTTGTCGCGGCGCGGCAGGCCGACCCGCGCGAGGATCAGCTCCGCATGGCCAGACAGCACACGGTTCACCGCATCGACGCAATTGCGGTTCTCCAAAATGATTCCCACGAATCCGGTTCGCCGTTCCATGCGCTCCTTTTTTGTTACGCCCTGCTCAGTTCCGCGCTGCGTGCCGCCGCCGCCGCCAGCGTCTTGGCGTACGCGGCCCTCACGGTCGATTTCTCCAACACCGCCAGACCCGCCGCCGTCGTGCCTTTTGGCGATGCCACGGCCTGAATGAACTCCGCGATGTCGCGTCCCGTGTTTTGCAGATAAACGCCGGTGCCGACCAGCGTCTGCTCCGCCAGCAGACGCGCCGCGTCTTTGGGTAGCTTCAAGGCCACAGCCCCTTCGATCATCGCTTGCGCCGCATATGCGATGAAAGCGGGTCCCGAACCGCTCAGCGCGGTGACCGCGTCGAAATGTTTTTCGGGCAACTCGAGCGCGGCTCCCGCGCCACCGAAGATCTGCGCCACCAGCGTCCTGTCCGCCGCCCTGGCGTTCTTGGCCGCGCAGTAGACGCTCATGCCCTCCCCCACCATCAGCGCGAGGTTCGGCATCACGCGCACGATACGCGGTCGGGTGCCCGCCGCTTTCTTCACCGCCGCCAGCGTCTTGCCCGCCGCGATCGAGATCAGCAGATGCTTGGCTGTAAACCGGCTCTTGACTCCGGCCAGCAACGCATCCAGATCCTGCGGTTTGACCGCCAGCACCAGCGCGGTGCATTGCTTGACGGTCTCACCCGCATCGTCTGTGACGATCACGCCGTACTGCTTCTCCATCAGCGTGCGCCGGTCGGCGGCTTTGTCGCAGGCCATCACATCCCATGTGTTGGCAAGGCCGGTTTTCACTATCGAGGCGAGGATCGCCTCCGCCATTTTTCCAGCGCCCAAAAATCCGATTCGCATGTTAGTTTTCCTTACGCATACCCGTGCCGTTTAAGTTCCAAACGCAACTGAATCTGGAACGCCTGCAGATCCGCAGGCGTCGGCCGGTAGCCCGGCGTCTCGGGATCCAGGCCGAAACGTCCCATCTGGTCGATAAGCCAGCGTGCCTTCACGCCATCCGAGAATGTCACGTCGCCGCTGAACATCGCGCCCGGCACCACCAGGCGGTCGAGCGACAGGGTCACTTTGCTGCCAGCGTCCCCGTCCGGTGACGGCGCGCCTTGTTCCTCAACGTCGTCGGCATAAGGATCCTCCGCCTCTGGAGTGTCCGCCGGATGTTCCGGAGCCTCGGCCTTGGCGGGGGCAGGTTCCGGTTTGTCTTTGACCTCCGCGCCGATGTCGAGCACAAGGAGCCGCACATCCATATAGGTCAGGGTCAGGCTGAATTCGCTCTTCAGACGCTGCTGGACGTCGGACAGAGAGGCTCCGGCAGCCAGCCACTCTTTGACAGCCTGACGCTGTGGGTCGGAAAGGTTCATGGTTAAAAATCTCCTTTGTCCAAGATTGTCCCAAGCCCGCGCCCAAACGTCAAGGCTGTAGGGTTAATTCGCAGTCACGCAGGATCTCAGAACACGCTGCCGGCAATAGGCAATGGGCAATGGGCGACCGGCAGCCGGAAGAATGAGAAGCGAGACGTTTTTCCCGCAAAGGCGCGAAGACGCGAAGTTGGAACAGGTGGCGCGTGACCTCCGGGCACGCAAGGTAGGGACGCCTCCCCGAGGCGTCCGCCATCCGACATTATGGGACATAAGCTGCCGCTGCTGAAAAAGCCGCTGCGGACAAGGCGGCGTCTGACAAGGTTCCCGCCGATCTCACAATCGAGCGGGATACGCTCATGACCGAGTGCATTGTACAAGGTAAACGGACGGATATCTTTGACAGGATTACATGATTAACATGATTGGTTTTAGGGCTTCATAATCCTGTGTAATCCTGTCCGAAAGAATTTCCTGTACAGACTACTAGATTAACCGGCTGGAGAAGCTCACCGGCAAAGCCGCGAAGTCCCCGGCGTCTGGTGGCGGCGGCGACAAGAAACTCACCGCCGACGAGTGGCTGGACGAGGAGTTGAAGCCCACCTTGGTCTAAGCGACAAAATGACGCCTGTAGAGAAACCGCATAAAATCGTGTTTTACAGTGATTCAGGGCTTGATGTGCATCGACCGAACCTATTACGATTGTTGGTAAACCCGCGTGGGCGGGTGCACAGCTTGAGGTAGGCGCAATAACACTGTTCGAGATAACAAACAAAGCAAAATACAAGGAGCAAAAATGAAACAACAGACAGGCGGTGGAAAAGCCATCGCATCGTTGGTACTTGGTATTCTCGGGATGATTGCATGGTTCATTCCGTTATTTGGGCTTCCCGTTACGGTTGTCGGTCTTGTTCTCGGGATAAAGGGCCTGGGGAGCGAAAACAAAGGAATGGCTGTCGCAGGGGTGACGATGTCGATTATTGGCCTTGTCGCCACTATCATCAACATGTCTATCGGCGCTTATATGGGCGCGACAGGCCAGCACCCGCTTTTATAGTAAACGGATTGAAGAAACAGGGAGGCGGGCAACGGCTTTCACTATGCGGTTTTGCGGGACGGTAAAACGCTATTGCCCGTCCCTCTTGTCGGTTCAAAACCTACAACAGATTAAGTTATGCTGTAGCAATGTTCGATTGTCGGTAGGGACGGTTCCCCGAACCGTCCGCCGGTCACCGTGTTCATTGCGCTGCGGACGCCTCGGGGAGGCGTCCTTACTACCCGGTCGAGGCACTTGTGTACGTACGGCGTTGCAATAATATAGCTCATAGGCTATATTAGCAAGCCGAAAGGAGGCACGATGCTAAACAAACGGGGAAAAGCGTCCGTCGCGGCCTACCCGCTACGGATACAGGCCATCAGGACCAAGGGGCAGAACGTGAGGTTCTTCGTCTACATCCCCATGCCGCTCGCGGCGGCGCTGGGGGTGGAGGGCGGCGAGGAGGTGACCTGGGAGTTGCTAGACCGCAAGGAACTCCACCTTGTGCGCACGGCCCCGCCGCCGCCCAGGGCGAGGAAACGGAAATGACGACTTTTTCAGCGCAACCTAATGTCCAATTATGACCCCATTTCGCAACACACTCTTCACGCTGTAGGGCACGCGGGACTCTTTGACATGAAAGACGATCTGCTTGCGCGGCTTGGCGGGCGGTGCCATGAGTTGGCGGATCGCGTCAAAAAGTGATCGGATAGCCTGATCGTGATCTTCGAGACGCCGCTCCAGTTCGCCCAGTTTGCGGGCCAGGGCCTCGTTGGCGCCCAGCATCCGGCGCAAACCCACGAAGGCGCGCATCTGCCTTCGCCAAGGCTTCGGCGGACAAGTGTTCGCGACATTGACCTGCACCGCCCGCTCGCTGCGCAAGACGCTGGAAAGCATGGCCACGCCCTGTTCGGTGAAGGCGTAGGGCAATGAGCGGCGGCGTCCGCCATGCCCAGAACTTGAAGTGCCAAATTGGCACTTCAAGTTGGCCGCCTCTTCAGCTGCCAGTTGGAACATGAAGTCTGGCGGGAAGCGGTTGGCGTTCCTTTGACCCCTTCATAGGGCAAGTTCTACCTCCGGCAGGTAGAGCCGGGCCGTCCCTACCGTTATTCCGCCAGAGACTGGATGAACGCGCGAAAATGCAAGATGCGCTGGCTGTTGTCGTGATTGAAGACCAAGTGCTCGAAGTCTTTGCACTTCTGTTTGAGATCAACCGATTCCAGCATTTTTCCGACGGCGGCTTTCAGTTGCCGCAGATTCTTGACGCCGCACCGCGCCGCGAGGAACGTATAGTCGGGTGGTGTTTGCGACAGCAGAAACAGCGCGTCATAGAAATCGCGTCCCTTACTCCTCGCCAGCAGAGCCGAGAGCTTCATCGCGCACAACACCGGATCTGGCGGAACCGGAAAAGTGAAAAC
>JALHET010000010.1:0-20083 GCA_022839525.1 Lentisphaerota bacterium | reverse complement strand
CCCATCGACCGTTCGTAAGGAACACCTTGGTCTTGCGCTTCGAGTTTGAGCAGAAAACGCTCCTCTTGATGGCCCGACAGACCCATGTCGAACAGCAATCCTGGGAAGTGGATACTCCGGCGGAAAGCAGATAGCCGACCACTCTCCCGATCCTGGGCCTCGGCCTTGAAGCCGCTTCGCTGGAGAAAGGTAATCACGTCATCGGACAATTGAGTGAACTCGTTCGCGGAGAGATCGGTGCAGTCGAAATCCAAATCCTCAGAGAAGCGGTCGATGCCTTTGACGAGACGCAGGTTGGTACCGCCAATGAACGTCAGTTTGCGTGCGTACGGCGTCTTGGAAAGGTAGTCGAGCGCCAGCAGCTGAACGTACTCTTTAAGGAGGTGCTTGTGAAAGACGGCACTCGTGCTCAGGGGTGCGGGGTAAAAGGCTTTGATAGACGTGATCGTAATCATAGGCCGTAAACTTTCATGAGGAGCCGAAGACGCCGTTCGAGTGCGGCGCAGCGGAAACGTGCGGCGTCCGCCTCAAGCCCGGAACGGCTCACTTCCTCGTGCAGCGCGTCCGGGTCGAGACGGAGATCGGCCAGTTCAGTGGCCGTATTGTAGAACGGATAGAGGTACAGCAGATCCAGCAGCGCCTTCTCTCGGGTGGCGTAGGGAATGGCGCGGCTGTCCGCCAGAGGCTGCGGAGCGTAACCGAACATCAGGTCTTCGCGGACGCTCTTATACGAATACTCGCCGAAACCGTTCTTGAACAGGGCGGTCTTGAGGGAGGTCACACTGGTGATTTGAGTGACCGCCTCCGGGATCAGCCCGTAGAAGGCGAGCGCGGTGTGGAGGCTGACATAGGACGGATTATAGATGCGGGCCGCAAAATAGACCGCCATGTCTGGCTTGCCCTGATATTCTGGGAATGCGTAGAACCCCTGCCGTAGGCGCACGAGATAGCCCTTCCGTACCCAGCGTCCGAAGGCGTTCCGGTCGAACCCCGGCTGCCAAGCGTAGACTTGGTTGACGCTGAAACAACCGAGGTCGAACATCCGGCTCTTAAAGTCGATCCAATTCATGTTGTTCGTTTCTTTAAAGCATCAAATATAGTGCGTTTCAGAAATATTATCAACTAGTTTTGAGAACGTTCCGTCATAACGGCTGAAACGGCTGAAACCCCCGAAGGACAGCGCCCGCTCAATCCCAGCCCGATGCGGGGATCGGTAGTCCATGAAAACAGGCGTCGTTACACCGGTATTCATCGTCGATCGTGACAGGTGGGGCGGCTGGACGTGCGGGCCGCGGCTCAAGGAACGCGCGCGGGGGCGAGATCCACGACCTGCAGCTCTGCGGCCGGTTCGCCGCTGAACCCGTTCTGGCGCAGCTCGAACACCACGTCGACCCGTCCGCCTGCCGTTCGCACCGCTTCCGTCGCGCCGCCGTTACGGAACCAGACCCCGCGCAGCGTGCAGCTGGGGGCCACCCTGAAGAGGAGCTGCATGTGCTCGCCCGACTGGCCCATGGGCTGGACGCGCTCCAGCGCAACGCCGCGCAACCCCCAGCGCGGCGCGGGATTGCCGACGCCGAAAGGGGCCAGCCGCTGCTGTTCGCGGTAAAGCTCCAGCGAGACCTGCTCCGCCTCCAGCCAGCCGTCGACCTGCAGGGGCTGGACGCCGCCGTTCGCCGCCGCCTGCCCGGCGCACGCCGCGCAAAAAAGTTCTTTGAACCGCTCAAAGCAGTCGGGCTTGATCTGAAAACCGGCGGCGCGCGCGTGCCCGCCAAAGCCCGCCAGCGCCTCACTCGCCGCGGCCAGCGCCTCGACCGCGTGGTACCCTTCGCCCGCGCGCACGGAGCCGCGCCCGGTTTTCGACTTGCCGAACGCCACTGCGGCAGCCGGACGCGCCGCCGCGTCGCTCAGCCGTGCCGCCACGATCCCGAGCACGCCGGGGTGCCAGCCCTCATCGCCGCGCACCACCACGGCGGCCTCGCCGAACGTGCCCGCCGTTTGTTCGTCCAGGCCGCATTGCCGCCGCGCCGCCGCAAGCATGCGCGACTCCACGCCCCGCCGTTCGCCGTTGAACCCTTCGAGTTTGGTCGCCAACTCTGCGGCCCGCTGCCGGTCCCGCGTGGTCAGCAGCTCGTAAGCGTCCATCGCCGAACCCATCCGGCCTGCCGCATTGATGCGGGGCCCCAGCACAAAAGCGAAAAGATGCGTGTCCAGTTCCCCGGGAACCTGCCCGGCCGCGCGCGACAGCAAGGCCCGCAGCCCCTCGCCCGCAAAGCGGTTCCAGTGTTTGAGCGCCACGGTCACGAACAGCCGGTTCTCGCCGGTCAGCGGAACCACGTCGGCGACGGTGGCCAGCCCGACCGGCGCCAGCAGTTCGCCGCAGAACGGCTCGCCCCCATACCAGCCGTTGGCTTTGCCCAGCCCCGCCATGGCGTGCGCCACCTTGAACGCCACCCCGGCCCCGCACAGGTGTTCCGCGCCGGGCGACGCGCCCAGTTGGGGGTTCACGAGCACCGTTGCCTGCGGCAGTTCGGTTCCCGGCTCGTGATGGTCGGTGATGATGACTTCAACGCCCTGCGCGTTCAGATACGCCACCTCTTCCACGGAGCAGATGCCGCAATCGACCGTCACCAGCAGCGCGGGCCATCCGCCGTGTTCGCGCCTGCAACGCTCCAGCGCCGCAAACGTCAGGCCGTAACCTTCGGGCTCGCGCACGGGTAAAAAGGCATCTGCCCGGCCGCCCAGACGTTTCAGTGCGGTGGTCAGGACGGTGGTTGCTGCCACGCCGTCCGCATCGAAGTCGCCGAACACCACGATATCGCGTCCGTTCCCGATGGCGTCCCACAGCCGTTCCGCCGCCGCGCGCGCGCCGGGAAAAGCGAACGGGTCGCCCAAATGTCTGTTGAGATCCGGACGGAGAAATGTGTCGGCAGCCTCGGGTGTCGCCACGCCCCGCGCCACCAACACCCGCGCCACGGGTACCGGCAAGCCCAGCGACCGGACTAAACCCGACACGGCATCGGCATCGGCCCGGATATCCATCCATTTATATTTCGGCAACATGACGCACTATTAGCCTTTTTAGCCCGCTCCACGCAAGCCAAAATAATTCCCGGCCGGAACGTAAAAAAACAACCCTGAAAAATCGGTTGACTCCCGTTTCTCGGAAACGTACCCTTATAAATATAAATAAGGGTATAACTTTGGAGATGAGAATCATGACAAGACTGACGGCTATCACATCGGCAATAATGACCGTATGGGCTCTTCACGCGCAAGACATGCTTCCAGAGTTGGCGGTGCCTGTGGCGAAATACAAAGGCTCCATCGAGGCACTGAACAAGCAGAGGCAGGAGGCTATGGCCAAAGCGGCTCAGTCATATGTAGGCATGCTGGACGAGATCGAAAAAACCGCAACGGCCAAAGGGGATCTCGATTTGGTCGCGGCGGTTGTGAAAGAGCGCGAGGCGGCTGTCACGGGGATGGTCGATCCCGAACTTCCCGCAGCGCTGCCCAAAGCCAAACTTAAGACCGCGCGCAAGACTTTGCTGGCAACACTCAAACGCGTCAACGAGGATTTCGCCAAACGCCGCAAACAGGTGGACGCCGACTACCTTCGCGTGCTGGCCACGCTCCAAACCAAGGCCGCATCCAATCCCGAACTCGCGAAACAAGTCGCGGCTGAAAAGGCCTTGCTACTGGGGAACGGCAGCGCGGGAGTGGCGGTGGGTGTCGGGCATGGGGAAGGAATGGCGAAGGCGCAACGAGGCAAGAATGTGGTCGTAAACGGTGATTTCGAGAAGGTTATAGACGGAAAGCCAGAGGGGTGGGAGAGGACGGATCATGTGACCGTAGAGACAGAAAATGGAAACAAGTTTCTCCGGTTTAAGAAAAACGTCATCAGCGATGGTACGGTTACTACTTGTTCACAAATCCTGCAAAAAATCAATTTACCCCAGAGAGGGGCAAAAAGTGTGACGATTACCGCGAAACTCAGGACAAAAGAGTGTGTGAGAAACCGTGCGGGCAAACTACCTCCTAGCCCATGTGTACAAATCAATTTTGAGGATCGAGACGGGAAAATTATTCACTTTAGTGTTGCAAGTTGGGGACAAAGGAACGGTTCTTGGAAAACGATATTAAGGGAAGATGCCATTCCTGAAAATGCCGCCGCGGCCAGTGTCTTGATCCTTAATGGATATTGCCCGGGCCAGATCGACTTCGACGATATCGAGGTGACGTTCAAGTAGGCGGCGCGACTAGCAGCATGGAACAGGGAAGGGTGGTGGTGGGCTCAGAGCTCGAACAGCGTGAGCTGCCCCGGGATGTCCGGGGACTTCCGCTTGTTGCGCCGGGCCAGCTTCGGGATGCCGGACTCCAGCTCGCCCTCTTCCAGGTTGGCGAGAATCTCGCGCGACCGGTCGATCACCTCGTCCGGCATGCCCGCCAGCCGCGCCACATGGATGCCGTAGCTCTTGTCCGCCGTTCCAGTCGCGATGCGCCGCAGGAACACCACCGAGTCGCCGTGCTCACGCACCTGCACCGTGTAGTTCTTGACGCCGTTCAGCGTGATCGCCAGATCGGTCAGTTCGTGATAGTGCGTGGCAAAAAGCGTCTTGGCCTTGACGCGCGGCGTGTTGTGCAGATATTCGGCCACGGCCCAGGCGATGCTGATGCCGTCGAAGGTGCTGGTGCCGCGCCCGATCTCGTCGAGCACAATCAGGCTCTTGGACGTGGCGTTGTTCAGGATGTTGGCGGCCTCCTGCATCTCCACCATGAAGGTGCTGCGGCCACGCGCCAGGTCATCGCCCGCGCCCACGCGCGTGAACACGCGGTCGAGCAGGCCGATCTTGGCGCTGCGCGCGGGCACGAAAGAGCCGGTGTGCGCCATGATCGCGATCAGCGCCACTTGGCGGATATAAGTGGACTTGCCCGCCATGTTGGGCCCGGTGATGAGCATGATCTGGTTGCGGCGGCAGTCGAGCAGCGTGTCGTTCGGCACGAACTGCTCCGCGTCGGGCAGCTGCTCGATCACGGGGTGGCGTCCGTCGCGGATTTCCAAGGCGTCGTTCTCTGTGATTTCAGGCCGCACGTAGCCCAGCGCCAAGGCGCGGTCTGCCAGCGACGCCAACACGTCAAGCTGCGCCAATGCGTCGGCCGTCTCCTGGATTACCGCCGTCTGGGCGACCACCTTTTCGCGGAGCGCGCAGAACAGCTCGAACTCCATCGCGGTGGAACGTTCCTGGGCACCGAAAATCTTCCGCTCGTATTCCTTCAGTTCGGGCGTGATATAGCGCTCCGCGCTGACCAGCGTCTGCCGCCGTTCGTACTCCGGTGGCACCGCGCCCGCCTGCCCCTTGGAGACCTCGATGTAGAACCCGAAGACCTTGTTGTGCCGCACCTTGAGGGTCTTGATGCCGGTGCGTTCCTGCTCGGAGGCCTGATACTTTGCGAGCCAGGCGTGGCCCTCCGATGCGAGGCCGCGCAGCTCATCCAGTTCCGCGCTGTAACCGGGGCGGATGATGCCGCCGTCCTTGAGTCCCACCGCCGGCGTGTCGGCGATGGCGGTGTGGATGAGGTCGACCAGCTCCGGCAGCGGGTGAAGGCGGGCGGCGGTCTCGCGCAGCAGCGCGGGCTCGGCGTCCTCCATGCGTTCGCGGATGACGGGCACGGGCAGCAGCGACACCGCCAGTGCTTTGACGTCGCGCGCGTTGCCGCGCCCCGTGCCGATGCGTGCGATGAGCCGCTCCAGATCGCGCACGGTGGCGAGCTTTTCGCGCAGGTCGTTCAGAAGCAGCCGCTGTTTGGTGAAGGCCTCTACCGTGTCGAGCCGCGCCCGGATGGCGGCGGCCTGCCGCAACGGCCGCACGAGCCATGACCGCAACAGCCGCGCGCCCATGGGCGTCTGGGTGTTGTTCAGCACGCCGAGAAGGGTCGCCTCCTGTGCCTTGCCCCGCTGGGGGATCAGGTCGAGGTTGACGCAGGTGCTTTCGTCCAGCATCAGGAAATCGCGCGCGTGGTTGATGCGGAGCGAGCGGATATGGCTGACAGTGTGGCGCAACTCTTCGTGGACGTAGTGGAGGAGTGCGCCCGCCGGGCAGACGAGAACGGCTTGGCCTTCGCAACCGTAGCCTTCGAGCGAATGCACCTTGAAGTGGCGCAGCAGATGGTCGTAGGCGAAGTCGTATTCCAGAGTCCAGTCGTCGGTCTCCGTCACGGTGCCTGCCGCGCCTTCGGCCAGAAGCGTGGCCAGGCGCGGGTCGGCGCGCTGTTCGCGGCCGACCAGACATTCGCTCGGGGCAACCCGCTTGAGGTGCTCGGCCAAGGCGGCCGCGTCGGCGGCGGCTTCGACGGTGAGCGCGCCGGTGGAGAGGTCGAGCAGGGCGAGGCCGAGGCCTTTGCCCGCATAGAGGGCGGCCAGATAGTTGTTGCGGGCCGCATCAAGGATCTCATCCTCCGTGATCGTGCCGGGCGTCACGACGCGGGTGACCTCGCGGCGCACGATGCCCTTGGCTTGGGCGGGTTCTTCCATCTGGTCGCAGACGGCCGCTTTTTTTCCTGCGCGGATGAGTTTAGCGAGATAGCTGTCGATGGCATGGTAAGGCACCCCGCACATGGGTACCCCGGCACGGTGGGTCAGCGCCACGCCGAGAATCGGCGCGGCCTCGCGCGCGTCGTCGAGAAACATCTCGTAGAAATCACCGAGCCGGAACAGCAGGATCACACCCTCCGGCAATTCCGCCTTGATGCGCCGGTACTGCCGCATCATCGGGGTCAGCTCTTCACCAGCCATGTGAAATCGCTCCTTATTTTAGACACCGGTTGTTGAAAAACGGACGGTTCGGGGAACCGGAGACATGGTAGGGCGGTTTCCCCGAAACCGCCGCGGACGCCTCGGGGAAGCGTCCCTACCGGAGGCGAATGAAAGTGCTAAATCTCGGCATGTTTCGGTAGGGTTGTGGCGAACACGTTTTTACAGAAGCCCACGCCTGATCAGCTCTTCCGCAATCTGCACGGCGTTCTGCGCCGCGCCCTTACGGATGTTGTCGCCGCAGCACCAAAGTGCCAGGCCGTTCTCCACGCTCGGATCCGTGCGGATGCGGCCGACGTTCACGACGTCCCCGCCGCCGGTGGCGAGCGGCATCGGATACTGGGCTGCCGCAAGGTCGTCGATGACCTTCACGCCCGCCGTGTTTGAAAGGATGTCACGCGCCGTCTCGGGCGTCATTGGCGCGCTAAACTCCGCGTGGATCGCCACCGAATGCGCGTAGAACACCGGCACGCGCGCGCAGGTTGAGGCGATCCGCAAGTCGGGGCAGCCGAGAATCTTGCGCGACTCGAAGGTCAGCTTCGCTTCTTCGGTCGTGAAGCCCGGCATCTCTTTTTTGGCGCTGCCGATCTGCGGCAGGACATTGAAGGCGATCTGGTAGGGATAGGCCTTGACGGTCATTTCGCCGCCCGCCGCATAGGCGCGCACCTGTTGGTCCAGCTCTTCGATTGCGGCGCGGCCTGTTCCGCTCACGGACTGGTAAGTCACGGCTGTCAGGTGCCTCAGGGGCACCTTCTTGTGCAACGGGGCGATGCCCATCAGCGTGATGATCGTGCTGCAGTTAGGGTTCGCGATGAACCCCTGATGCTGGGCGAGCGCGTCACCATTGAGTTCCGGGATCACCAGCGGCACGCGGTCGTCCATGCGGTAGTCGTCGCCGTTGTCGATCACCACGCAACCGCGTTTGACCGCCTCCCATCCGAACTGCTTGGATGCGCCCTTGGAGCCTTCCGTGCCGGCAAACAGCACGATGTCCAGGCCGTCGAACGCTTCGGGTTTGGCTTCGAGCACATGGAAGGTCTCGCCCGCCACCTCTTCGTCGCGCTCACGCGTGGCGAGAATGCGGATCTCACTGGCGGGGAAATTCCGTTGCCGGAGAACCTTGACCATCTCCGTACCCACGGCTCCGATACCGACCAGACCAACGTTATACTGCTTCATGTACGACCCCTTTGCTGACGTGGTAAAAACGGGGCAACATCTTACCGGAACCGCGTGCGATGCGCAATTTGAAACCGTCTTACACCACGCCTTACGCATTGCCTCATAATTTATGACACCGAACCAAAAAAGTTTTGGGAGGGCGACTTTCAGGTTGCCTCAAATGAAACGGCACCGAAAATGGGGCGATGGAAATGTCGAAGGAAAAGAAGCGGGCATATTTTGCTGTGGTTCCCAGGCACGGTATGCCGCCATGCGGACAAAGAGGGCGCGGTGGCGATCTGCCTCCTCAGTTTGGAGCCGCTGAATGCGGGGAAGGTGCTCATGCCGTGACCGCGACGCGCTGGACGCCGATGAATGGGTTAGACACTGGCGCGTCCTCCTCTTCCAGACACAGCGATATGGCTTCTTTACGGAAAAGAACGGACGGCTTTCATTACCCGCCGACGTGCCGCATGCGGCGTTTTCAGCAACACCGTTCTCAAAGACGCGCGGTGGCGGGAGAGGATCACTGCGGATAGTCGAGCGCTTCCGGGATCATGATTTGGGTGAGCGCTTTGGCGGCGCGGTCTTTGGCCAGGCGTGCGCCGGCCAACGCGGCATCCATCTGGGCGCGCCGTTTCTGGAAAGCGGTGGACTGTTCATCCGTCGCGGCGCCGTAACCGTAGACCAGCTCTGCGCTGATGCGGCCGACCTCGCCGACCGCCCGTGCGATTTGCAGGTGGGCCAGATCGGTGAAGGTCGTGACATAGCCTTCGATTTCCGGGCCGACGACCGGGTGTTCGGGGCCTTTTTCGGCCAGTTCCCGCACGTCCGCGACGAGCGAGCGTACGGCCAGCAGCCAGCAGAGCGCGTCGACCATGGGGAAAAGCACGCCGTGGCGCTGGCTCTGCGACAGCGGGCGGCCGAGGGAGTCCTTGGCTGTGTTAATGAACGCCAGCGTCCAGCACCACAAGCCGAACCCTTCGGCCAGTGCGTCCAGCCCCGTGCCGGGTTTGGCGGCGGCCAGAGTCCGCAGCCCGGAAACCCACTGGTCGACCTGAGCCAGGAAAACCTCGTTGTTCATGGTGACGCTGATCTGGCGGCGCTGCACCACTTCCGGGCCTTCGTAGGTGGCTTCGAGTTGCGCGTCGGTCCACTTCTGGAAGAGGAAGCCGGGGCAGTCTTCGGTGATGCCGTACCCGCCCATGAGGCTGACCGCCTCGCGCAGCATGTTGGCACCGTGGCCGGTGTCCCACAGCTTGGTGGCGGGGCAGAGCACGTTACAGACGGCGCTGCACCACACATACGCGACGAGGGTGTCGGCTTTAAGTTCGGCGATGCGGGCTTCGTCGCGCGCGCCCTCGGGCTGGGAGAGCAAGCGCAGCAGCTCGATGGCGTCGGCCTGGGGTTTACGCAGGGCCTTCATCAGGGCGCGGCCGCTGCCGGCGCCCTGTTCGGCGAGAAGCGCGAGAGCCTTTTTCTCGACCCGCTCAAGATCGTCAAACACGCGGCTGGTCTCGAAGCCGAGCGAAGCGGCAGCCTCGCCTGTGGCCCAGACGTCCGCAAGGCGCTGGACGGCATCTTCCTTCATCTGGATGCCGAGGTCGTAACGGGGCGAGCCGGCTTCGATACCGGCCGCGCCGCGGTAACGGCCGCGCTGGTAACGGATCACCGGCTCGACGGTCGAGAGAAGCTTGGCGGCGCCCATGACGCCGACACCCACGCGGGTACGCGAGAAGACAGCCTCGATGATCTCGCTGTGCGTCAGGTTGGGGACGATCACGCCGTCCTTGACCGTGTAGCCGCCGACGATGCGGCTGGCCGGGATTTTGAGGCTGAAGATCGGGTCGTGGGTATTGGAGAGCTGGTGAACCAGCTTGAGCGTTGGGCTGCCGCGGTCGAAAACCCCCTCGTCGGTGTCCTCTAAAATGACCATGCAGGAGGATTTGATGCGGGGATCGCCGGTGTCCACGGCGGCGGTGACAAAGTTGGCGACCGACATGTTAGTGATGAAGCGGCCACGTTTCTCGACTTGGAGAATGGGTTCCTCGCCCTCTTTCCATTCGGCCACCGTGAGGCGCCCGCTGAGCACGCCGGTGTCCACGCCCACATAGGGCAACGGCTCGGTCAGGGCAAAAGCGCCGCGCCAGGGCTTGCGGTTTTCGCCGGGCGCGGCGGGCAGGGTCGCGCGCATGTATTTCTCGCGCTGTTCGGGGGTACCCTTCTCGACGAGGGGACCAAGGGCGAGGATGTTGACGAGGCTGGTGGTCGCGGCGCCGCCGTCGACCCAGGCCAGCTCGAAGGAGAGCAGGGAAAGGGCGAGATTGCGGGGGCCTTCAATGATGCCGCCATACTCCATGTCGAGTCCCGCCGCTGTGATGCCGGATTCGTCAAAGGCTTGGTAGAGGCTGTTTTTCCCCGCCGTCCATTCATGGGTGTTGCGCTCGCCGTCGGCGACCAGCCGGGCGACCAGGCCGCGGGCCACGGAACGGGCACCCATGACGGCCATCTGAATATCGAACCGGTCGGCGTAACGCCACATGATCTGCCGGATTTCGTCGCCGGGCAGCATCTTCATGGTCTGAGGGGTCTCGCTCATCAGCACTGAACCTTTCTTTGCGGAATTTGAAGATGACAGTTTAGCGATTTTTGTCACGGACGCAAGGGGAAAGACAGGGCGAACAGTAATCGGTTGGTGGTTACAGGTTACACGTCTGAACTTTTAACTCTCACCTTTCAAGTGAGGATGGTTGTTTACTTCAGCGTTGAACGTTGGATGTCGCCGCCGCCACTGGCCGTCGGGGGCTTCGTGGTCTTGCCGGTCAACTTCTCCAAGCGATCAACCTCGGCCTTGAGCGCGTCGCGCTTCGTAACCGATTACGGGCGAAAAACGTTTGGTGAAGCGTTCAAGCCCACGAGGTGTCGACGCGCATTCTGTGCTGCTTCAGGCGCAGTCCCGCGCCTTTGATGATGACCTTCTCGTCCTCGCGGCGCAAGTCAAGCGGTTCGCCTGTCCACACGGTCCAGCCCCGTGTGGCCGCGCGCGCGTAGAGGTGTTCCAGCGTATCGGTAAAGCGTTCCTGGCCGCGCCAGAACGGGAGCGGGCCGAGCCGGACAATCAGCGGCGCGTGCGTCACCGACTTCTGCGCGGGCCCGAAATCGGTAAAGTCCTCCTGCGGCACACCGTAAAAGTCGGACAGGTCGGACAGGTCGGGCAAGTCGGACAGGTCGGAGGGGGCAGCGAGGTCGGGAGTCTCGCCGATCAGTTCGTTGCGGTGGATCCCCCGCAGTTCCAGCAACAGCAGCGGGTTCCGGGTGACCGCTTCGCCGAGCAGGCAGTAGACCGCAGCCAGGTGTTTGCACGGGTTGGCGTAGTCGGGGCACGTGCAGCGGCTGTCGAGATCGTTCTCGCGCTGCGGGAAAAGCGGCCACTTTTCCGCACGGAAGAGCGTTTCGACTTCGGGCGGCAGGTCTGCGACCAGAAGCCGGGCGATCAGCATTGGGCGCTGGCGCAACGTGCGGATGAGGCGGGCTTTGGCTTCCCCCTCCACCGTCAGGAGGCGGACGCTGCTTTCGTAGGGAGCCTTCTCCGATCCCTGCACGGACGCGGTCACCTCGCCGGGGCGGATGGCCAGCGAAGAGACCTGCCCCGAGACCGCGTAGTTGCGTCCCCTGCCCAACCGCGCCCCCAGGCGGAAGTTTTCGAGGATGTCGAGCCAGCGCCGGCTCCACCACAGGCGCAAAGGCCCGCCGTGCGGGAGCTGCGCGCGGATGCCGCCCTTGACGTTCAGCGGTGTTCTCGGCGCATATTTCTTTTTTTTGCTCACCGCCTAACGCCTCCCTTCTTCCCCATCCGTCACGACCGTTCCCTTGAGCCTCAGGAAGTCGCACAATTCGTTGTCGGGGAGCTCTGTGAGAAAGGCCTCGCCGCTCGTGACGATTTCCTCCGCCAGCGCGGTCTTGCTTTCGATCATAGCGTCGATCCGGTCTTCCAGCGTGCCGCCGCAGATGAACGTGTGGACCATCACGTTGTGGGTTTGCCCGATGCGGAACGCGCGGTCCGTGGCCTGATTCTCCACGGCCGGGTTCCACCAGCGGTCGTAATGGAACACGTGACTGGCGCGGGTCAGATTCAGGCCTGTGCCGCCCGCTTTGAGCGACAGGATGAACGCCTGTGGCCGGGACGATTCCTGAAACGCTTTCACCAGGCGGTCGCGCTCCGGACGGGGCACGCCGCCATGCAGGAAAGGCATGTCGCAGGCGAAGGCTTGGCAGAGGTGGCGCTTCAGCAGCTTGCCCATTTCCGCGTACTGTGTGAACACCAGCGCGCTCTCCCCCCGCGCGAAAACCTCTTCGAGCAGCTCTTCCAGCCGCGCCAGTTTGCCAGAGCGTTTGGCCAGCGGCCGGGTCTGGCCGAGATAGTGGGCGGGATGGTTACAGACCTGCTTCAGCCGCGTCAGGACGGCAAGAATCAGGCCGCGCCGCGCGATCCCCTCGCTGGACTCGAGTTCGCGCCGGGAGGACTCGAGCACCTCCTCATACAGCCGCGCCTGTTCAGAGGTGAGCGGGCAATACACCTTGGCCTCCACTTTTTCCGGCAGGTCGGCGATGATCAGGCGGTCGGTTTTCAGGCGGCGCAGGATGAAGGGTGCCGTGGCGCGCCGCAGGCGTGTGCGGGCGCCGGGATCGGTGCCGGACTGGATGGGACGGAAAAAGGTGTCGCGGAACGCCGAACGTTTGCCCAGCAGGCCGGAATTCAGGAAATCCATGATGGACCACAGCTCGCCCACGTGGTTTTCAATCGGCGTGCCGGTGAGCGCGATACGGTAATCGGCCTGCAGGGCGCGTGCGGCCTGGGCCTGGCGCGTGTCCGGGTTCTTGATGTTCTGCGCCTCGTCGAGCACCAGGCCAGCCCAGCCGACCTTCCGCAAGTCGGCGTAGTCACGGTGCAGGAGCGAATAGCTGGTGACCACCACGTCGGCGCCTTGCACGGCGCGCGCGAACGCTTTCCCGTGTTCCCGTCCGGCCCCGTGGTGCAACAGCAAACGCAGGTTGGGCGCGAAGCGCTGCGCCTCGTGCAGCCAGTTGCCGAGCACCGACATCGGTCCGACCAGCAGGGCCGGGCGCTTTTCGCCCCGCGCTTTCTCATGCAGGAAGAACGCCAGCGTCTGAATGGTTTTGCCGAGGCCCATGTCATCGGCGAGACAGGCGCCCAGCCCCCATTTCCGCAAGAAAGCCAGCCAGCTGAAACCGCGTATCTGGTAAGGGCGAAGCTCGCCGCAGAACCCCTCCGGTATCGGCAGGGTTTCAAACGGCTGGCCGCCGCTCAACTGTCCGAGGAAGGTTTCCAGCCAGCCGTCCCCCCGCACCTGCACGACGTCCATGCCGTGTTGCCGGTCCGCCGTCCCGAGGGCCAGCCGTACGATGTCCCGCGCCGTCCGTGTCTCGGCGGTATCCCGCTGCCAAACCCGTAGTGCGTCGCGGATGTGCCTCACGTCGACCTGCAGCCATTGCCCGCGGAAACAGACTAGCGGCGCCGGCGCTTGCAGCAGCTGTTCCAACTCCTCTCCTGTGAGCCGTTCGCCGTTGAGTGTTACGGACCAGGAGACGGCCACCTTTTCGTCCAGCGTATGCGGCGACAGCCCTTCGGCCGGATGCTGGGGTCGGACATCCGCTTCCAAGACGGGTGCGGAGGCCGCGCCCTGAAGCCATAGCGGCGGTAAAAGAACCCGGTATCCGGCGGCCTCCAGCACAGCGGCGGTGACGGTCAAGAAAAGATGTGCCTCCGGCAGGGTTAGCGCGCAGCCGAACCCCTCCGCCTGATGTTTCGCCCGCCCGAGCGGGGGAAAAAGCAAGGCCGCCTGACCGAGAGAAACCAGAAGGCTCGCGTTCAGGCAGGCGCCGTCCGCCGCCGTCCCGGCTTCTGCCGGGACGGCGGTTGTCCGCGTCCCGTCGGACAGCCGCACGCTGAGGAACCACATTCCTTCGGCGGACTCCGGCGCGTCGAGGCGGAAGGACAAGACCTTGCCGTCTGCGCCTGCGCTTTCAACGGGGAACCGCCATTGGTTCAGACCTGAACGCAACGCCTCAAGCTCTTCCTGCAAAGGCCAGCACACGGCCCGCGTCTCCCCGCGCAGTGCCGAGAACCAGGCGTCGTGGGCGCTGTAATGCTTGCCGTGCTCGGCTTGGGCCCGCGAGAGGGTGGTGATGACGCTGAAGCGCACGAGGCGGTCCGTCAGCTCCTCCAGCAGGGTTTCTGTGGCGCGCGCGCGGGGCTGGCCGCAAATGGCGGAGCGCGGAATGCGTGCCGCGAGCGCAAGCAGGCGTTGCCGTTCCACAGTGTCCAATACCGGTTGCCAGCAGGCTTCGAAGATGTCCGGCGGCACGCGGCGCAGGGCGGGCAGAAACCGTCCGCGAGCCACCAGCGCACCCGTGTAGCGGAAAAGTACAGCCAAGCTGAGCAGGTCTTCTCCGGCGAAAGCGTTTTCGGCGAGGTGCCGCTTCTGTGCGAGTCCCAGCAACAGGAGAGCCGCTTTCCACGGGAGCGCGGCTGCGGTGACGCGCCACGGGTGCAGGAACGTGCTCTCCGGGGAGAGGGGTTCCCCCTCCCCGCCGCCGCAGAGAAAAGGCTGTGACGGCACGGGGCACACGCCCTCCGCTGTCCGGCGGGTGGGAAGGCTCAATGAGAGTGGGGCCAGTCCGAGCCCGGCGGGATCTTCCCAGAGCAACTGCTGCAAGAGCGCGCCGAGGCGCTGGGGGCCGGCATCGAAGGGGGAAAACGCTTCAGTGTCCGCCGCCGCAGGCAGAGGTTCGCCGGAGGCTTCCTGTTCGCCCCAGGCATAAAGGCAACCGTCCCGCCAGCATGTGTGCAGAAGTGTCATGGCCAACCGCACAGTATACGGTGTAACTTCGGCCAGAGACAACCGTTAAGAGCGGCGGCGGGAAAATGGGTTTCGCATCAAACACGCGATCGACTCGCATACCCCTGCCACTCGTCCATAACGTGAACGTTGGGCGTTTGAACGCTCCAACACTCAACGCCCAATTTAAGCCGTTAGGGGAGCGCCTGTTTCTCACGCAGCTCGCGTGCCGCCCGCTCGGCGGCCCGGATCTCCATCCGCCGTTTGCCTTCGGCAGCAAAGATTTTTTTGGCTTTGGCGCGCTGTTCGGCAGTCAGGCTGTCGCGGATAACGATCAGTTGACGGGTGGCCAGTTTGGCCTGCTCCGTGCGGGATTGGCCGATCCGCTCGATGATGGCCATCAGCTCATCCGTGTTCGCGCCCGGTTCGGAGAGCACGTTCTTGGCGACTTCGGCCTGCTGCAACGCATCCCGGTTGATCGCTTCCTCGAGTTTCTGGGACTTGGCGTGAATGGCCTCCAAATCGGCCTTGAGTTTTTCGGCCTGCGCGTTTTGGATGCCGACCTGTTCCATGAACGCTTTTGTCAGCACGCGCTTGCCGATCCAGTTGTTGCGGTTGATGGTACGCGGACGATGCGGGATACCCCCCTCCTTGGGCTGCTGGCCCAACGTCACGCCGGCAGCGCAGAAAACGGTCACAATCAACAGGCAGGTCAGAGGCTTCATTTCGCTCCTTATTTTAGGTCTAAAAACAATTTTTTCTCACACGAAGGCACGACATGAAAGAGACCTTTGTGCATGCGTTAAAGAAGTAACGATACCAGCACGGTTTTATTGCCGAAACAAGGAAGAAACGCACGGTTTTTCTTTTAACGGTCGAGACGGGTATCGAACGGGTTCGCAATGAGGCGCAACACGAGGGTAATGCGCGAGAAGCTGCGTCATCTGAGGACGCTTACGCAACCGAACGGCTTTCCAGCCTTCGTTAGAGAAGGTCGCCGGGTTACTCACCGCACCACGCGGGCGCTGCCGCCGCCGACGAGTTTCTCGACCTCGGCTTTGGAGGCCATCGACGTGTCGCCCGGCGTGGTCATGGCCAGCGCGCCGTGCGCGCACCCGTAGTTGACCGCTTTCTGCGCGTCGTTGAACGTCAGGAAACCGTAGATCAGCCCTGAGGCAAAGCTGTCGCCTCCGCCCACGCGGTCATAGACCCAGAGATCCTTCATCTCCATCGCCTGGTGGAACGCGCCGTTGTACCAGCAGATGGCGCTCCAATCGTTGACCGAGGCGGTCTTGACCCCGCGCAGGGTGGTCGCGCACACCTTGAAATTTGGAAATTCGCCCACAGCCCGTTCGATCATGCGCTTGAACCCGTCGAGCGGCAGCGCGCTGAGATTCGCGTCCACGCCTTCGACCTCCAGTCCGAGGCACGCCGTGAAATCCTCCTCGTTGCCGATCATCACGTCGACATATTTTGCGAGCCTGCGGTTGACCTCCCGGCAGGCCTTCAGCCCGCCGGTCGTTTTCCACAGCGAGGGACGGTAATTCAGGTCGTACGACACAATGGTGCCGTGCTTGCGCGCCGCCGCCATGGCCTCCTCCAGCACCGGCGGCGTGCTGGAGGACAGCGCCGCATAGATCCCGCCCGTATGGAACCAGCGCACGCCCAGCGTGCCGAAGAGATGCTCCCAGTCGATATCGCCGGACTTCATCTGGGACGCTGCCGAATGGCCGCGGTCGCTCACGCCCAACGCGCCGCGCACGCCGAACCCGCGCTCCGTGAAATTCAGCCCCACGCGCGTCGCCGTGCCCGTGCCGTCAAACGGCACCCAGCGGATCAGCGACGTGTCCACGCCGCCCTGCAGGATGAAATCCTCGACGAGCCTCCCGACATCGTTTTCGGGGAAGGCCGTGACCACGCCGGTTCGCAGGCCGAAACATTTCCGCAGGCCGCGGGCGACATTGTATTCTCCTCCGCCTTCCCACACTGTGAACGCGCGCGTGTTCTTGATGCGAAAGTCCCCGGGATCGAGGCGCAGCATGACTTCCCCGAGCGAAACCTCGTCATATCGGCAATTCCCGGACGGTTTGATGTTCAGCGTCGACATGGTCTTCCCTTCTTACCTATTCACTTGTGTGTCTATTCCCTCATTTTTTCGCGGCTGTGCCGCACGGCAGGCTAAGCCTTTTCGAGGTCGGGGTGTAAGTATACGGATTGCATGCCGTGAGGGAAGTTCAAACCGCGGGCGGCCAGGGGAACGCGCTTGCGGGGTCGCGACTGGCGCAAACGGGCCACCGCCGCTTCTTTGGCCTTGGCTTCGACCTCGACGGTCAGGTCGAGCGGACGCCACTCCGCTTTAGGGGGTTGTTGCTGAACACTTCTTTTGGTAAACTGAAAACCACAAAAAAGGAGGATAGCATATGGCATCCATTAGAGGGACTCAGACAGAGAAGAATGTGTTAACCGCTTTCACGGGTGAGTCGGCGGCACGGAACCGTTACACGTTTTGGGCGGCGCAGGCCAAGAAGGAAGGGTTTGTCCAAATCGAGGCGATCTTTGAAGAGACGGCGAATCAGGAGAAGGAGCACGCCAAGCGGCTTTTTAAGTTTTTGGAGGGCGGCGAGGTGGAGGTCAAGATCGGCCTGCCGGCGGGGGTGATCGATAAGACGATCGTGAATCTGAGACATGCGGCTGAAGGCGAGGAGCACGAGTGGCAGCACATGTATCCCGACTTCGCCAAGGTGGCTCGGGCCGAGGGCTTTGATGAGATCGCGAAAACGATGGAAGCCATCGCGGTGGCTGAGAAGTTCCACGGCGAGCGGTACCGCAAGCTGGCGTTGAACATTGAGAAAGGTTTGGTGTTCAAGCGCGAAAAGGCCGAGACGGTCTGGCGCTGCCGCAACTGCGGGTACATCCATGTCGGCGCGTCCGCTCTGGACGTGTGCCCAGCGTGCGCCCATCCCCAGGCTCATTTCGAGCTGGTTCCCGGCAACTGGTAAAGCAGTTGCGGCGTGCGGCGCGGCTATGCCGCGCCCACCTGTCTTCTCACATGATATTCAGTGCGTCGACGTCCACGGCCAGCGTGACGCCGGGAGGGAGAATTTTTTTGCCCATCACATCGCGCAGCGGGAGGGTCATAGCGCGTGTTGACGGCGCCCGCATCAGGATCTGGTAGCGGTAGCGGCCTTTTGCTTTTGCAAGCGGCGCGGGGCACGCTCCGGAGACCTGCACGGGTGGGCGGGTGACGTTCTGGAGCGCCCTGGCGGTCGCCCGTTCGAGTTCGCGCGCGTACGCTTCGGCACAGAACCGGACTTTTTCTTCGGACTCGCCTTTGAAGGTGAGGCAGACCAGATGGCTGTAAGGCGGATAGCCGCCTTTTTTACGCTCGGCCAATTCGAGCGCCGCAAAGGGCTCGAAGCCCTGATCGGAAGCCGCCGCGCGCACTGCGGGATGCTCGGGCGAGTAGGTCTGCACAAAAACTTCACCCGGCAGATCCGCCCGGCCTGCCCGGCCGGACACCTGCGCCAGCAACTGGTAGGTGCGCTCGGCGGCACGGAAATCCGGCATGTGCAGGCTCATGTCCGCCGAAAGCACGCCGACCAGGGTCACGTTGGGGAAATCGAGTCCCTTGGCGATCATCTGCGTACCGATCAAGATGTCCGCCTTGCCGCTTTTGAAAATCGAGAGCAGCTCGTCGTGACTGTGTTTCCGTGCGGTCACATCCGCATCCATGCGCAACACCCGCGCCTGCGGAAAACATTTTTTCAACGCAAGCTCGACGCGCTGCGTGCCGAAACCCGCGTATTTGAACGCCGGATCGCCGCACTCGGGGCACACGTCGGGTATCGGTTTCCAGCCGCCGCAGATGTGGCAGCGCAGGCAGGAATCGGCCCGGTGATAGGTGTGCGCGACACAGCATTCGGCGCAGGTCGACGCATACCCGCACTTCAGACAGACCAGGGCGTTGGCGTAACCGCGCCGGTTGAGGAACAGGATCGACTGTTCGCCGCGTTCCAGACGCAGCTTGAGCGCTTCCAGCAGTTGGCCGGAGAAGATTTGGGCGTGTCCGGCCCGCGCGGTTTCCAGCCGCATGTCGACCACCTGTACGTACGGCATAGGGCGGCCGGAAACGCGGTGGGTCAGTTGGGCGAGGGCATATTTGGACTTCCCGGCATTGAGCCAGGTCTCCATAGAAGGCGTGGCAGTTCCCAGAACCACGGCGCATTTTTCTAAATAGCCGCGCATGACCGCCACATCGCGCGCGTTGTAACGCGGGTTTTCGTCTTGCTTGTAAGAGGGCTCGTGCTCCTCATCCACTACGATCAGCCCCAGGTTTTTCACCGGCGCGAAGACGGCCGAGCGTGGCCCGACCACGACGACGGCCTCCCCGGTGCGGATGCGGTGCCATTCGTCGAAGCGCTCGCCGTCGCTCAGCGCGCTGTGCAGCACGGCGATGCGGTCGCCGAAGCGCGCGGCGAAGCGCTGCACGGTCTGAGGGGTCAGCGCGATTTCGGGCACGAGCACGATGGCACCGCAGTCCTGCTCCAGCATCCGTGCGATGGCTTGCAGGTAGACTTCCGTTTTTCCCGAACCGGTGACGCCGAACAGCAACAGCGGTTTCGGAACTTCGGTTTTTTTTGGGAAATCTGACCTGCCGGATTCGCCTGACCCGTCAGACAGATCCAGCAGCGCAAGAATCTGCGCCAGTGCGGTGGCTTGTTCCGGCATGAGCGGCATGGGGCGGGACGGCAGGATCTTGCGGTTGGCGAGCGGGTTCCGGCGCATGGGGCGCTTCTCGATGGCAACCGCGCCTTTTTCGGCCAGGGTCTTGAGGGTCTGCGCGGTACAGGCAAACTCGCGCGTGAGGGCGTGCAACCAGCCCCCGCCCACGCGGCGCAGGTTCCCGAGCAGTTCAGTCTGCCGTTTGGTGAGGTCGAACACTCCTTCGCACGGGGTGACGTAAAGCCGTTCCTTTGCTTTCATGCCGCTGTTGCGCACGGCGGCAGGCAGGGCACAGCGCAGGGTCAGCTCAAAGGGTGCGCAATAGTAATCGGCCATCCAGCGCGCGAGGGCGATCAGCGGCGGGGAAAAGAAGGGCACGTCATCCTCGATGGCGAGTAGTGGGCGAAGGCGGTGGGCACGGATCCCGCCCGACAAGTCAGCCCCTTCGGACATGTCGGATGGATCCTGCCGGCTGAAAAGGTCGGGCGCGGCAGGGGGCGGGGGGGCATCCTCCGCCACCTCCACCACGTAG
>JALHET010000197.1 GCA_022839525.1 Lentisphaerota bacterium | reverse complement strand
AAGTTTTGCAAGTTGCCGCCTGTCAGCCGCCGACAAGCCTTTGAGTTGCTCGGCAAGGTCGGCAACCGTGCCGCCCGCCGTGATCTGTTTCGGGGGCGCGCCGTTGCCGCCTGTCAACACGTCCGGCAACTTTTCACCCAAGACCGCCCGCAGGTGTTCACGTCCCGGCTTGAAGTAATGCCGCAGCACAACCTCAACGGTCTTGTGTCCCGTGACCAGCCGCGCCACTTCCATCGGCACCCCAGCGGTAAGCGCAAGCGTTACCCATGAAACCCGCAAGGCGTGCCAGTCCAAAACGGAAGCCCGCCGCGTCCGCCCCCCCGTCACGCCTTGCCGCGTCAAGCGGTCAACCTGATTTTTAACGCCCTCGCCTCTTGAAGCTTCCGGCATGAAACGCCGCCCGCTCAAATCTTCCGCCCGGTGTAAGATTGTGGAAACCGTTGACCGTGCCCAGCCCGTGCGCTTCTCAATGTCCCTCACGCTTTCGCCCGCCGCGTATAGCCGCAAGGTCTCAAGCGTCCGCTCGCGCCGTGTGCCGTCCAGTTTCGCCTGTACGGCCTCGCAAACCTCGGTGAGTATTCCGGCAAGGTCAACGCGCCCGCTGTCTTGTGCGGCCTCTGTGGCATCCTCTACGCCCTCGGGGTCTGCCATGATTGAAGCGACAAGTTTCTTAAACCGCCACGTCAGCCCGTCCGGGTTTGTTTCGATCATGCGCCTTGCTTCCGGGAAAACGTACTTCGCGCCCTCTACGCGCTCGGCAAGTGCGGTTTCCAAGACTTCCCGCAAGGTCTGGAAAATGGGGATCTCCACGCCCGCGCCCGTCTTGCTTGTCTTGACCGCCACAACGCCCGCCCGCAGGTCAACGGAAGCCCAGCGCAAGCGGCACACGTCCCCGCGCCTCATTCCGGTGCAAGCGGCGCATACCACAAGCGGATAAAGGAACGGGTCAGCCCGCGCCCCTTCGATAAGTGCGGTAAGCTCTTGCGCGGTGAACGGCCGCCTGTGTACGGTGTCCCCGTCTGTGTCCTTGCCCCTTTTGGTTATGCCGCTTCCAAACGGGTTAGCCGTGCCCAGCGGCATGAAACGGGCGAAAGCCGATTTAAGCATGTGCGCCGCGCCGTTCGCCGTCCGCCGTGCGTACCTAGTCCGCAGGTCGGCAACATACGCGCCCGCCTGTTCCGGCGTGACCTCATGCAGGTATTCGCAAGGCACCGCCTCGGCAAACCGCTTGAAGATCGTATCACACCAAGCCAGCCAGTTATCGCCCGGCGTGGTTTCCCGTTCAAGACCGCGCCACTTTGCCGGAAGGTCGGCAAGCTTCACGTATTCCACCGCCCGCCCGGTCTTAGACTGGATAAGCCGCTCGGTCAAGTGGTCAGCCCTGCCTTGTTGCCGCGCCTCGGTCTGGAAGGTTTCAAGTTCCTTTGCCGCCCGCGTCCGTGAAGCCTCAAACGCCGCGCTTCCGGTTTCTTTGAGAGAACCGGGAAACCCGGCAACGGGCAAAGGCTCGGCTAACGACACAACGCGCCTTTTCCCGCCGCCGTCCACATACCGCCCAAACCAGTGATTAACCGGCTTGCCGTCCCGTCCATATCGCACTTCTAAGCCCATAACCCGCCCCCTTTTCCACTGTTTGAAACAACAAGGCACATTTTGCGCGGGATTGCGTCAAATGGCAAGCATAAAACCCAAACAAAAGCCCAAGCGGAAAATTGAGAAGGTCGTAAGGTGCGGTTTTATTGGCGTTTTTAAGTATTCGCGTCAGGCTCATAACCTGAAGGTCGTTGGTTCAAATCCAACCCCCGCTACCAATTTCAAAGGGTTTTCCGGTGACGGAAACCCTTTTTTTATTGGGGTTTTTTCGGCAAATTCCCTAAATTCAACTCTTTCCGGCGACAGCGTGAAGAGGCTGATTTACGGTTGACACCCACTTTGTTTGAGTCTATGCTCAATTCGTATCGAGCCCGAGGGATCGGAGGCAAAGGTGATTTGCCGCATCGTCTCTCCAACCTACAACTGCGCTCCGGCTTACGAGTGCCACGAGCAACGTGCCGTTCTTTCAGTGCGAGAGCTTCCGAAAGGGGTTCCCTACCGTCTGGCGGTTCTGCCCCAGAACTGCTTTGGCAGCACCGGGGCGCCAATCCGTACGGGAGTCTGCAAAAGCCTATGAATACCCGTGTGAAATCAAGGGCGAATTGGAAATGTCTTGGACTCGTGAGCCTTCTTGCGGTTAGCTCCTCCGCTGTGGCATCCGAGACCGAAGACAAGGTCGCGTGGATGCTGCAGACGAATCTGCTGGCGCGGACAGAGCGGCAGGCGGACGTCGGGGTTCCGAACGTGCTGATCCTAGGTGATTCGATCTCAATGGGCTATACGCCCTTTGTGAAAAAACGGCTGGCGGGAGTCGCCAACGTGAGCCGACCGAATTGCAACTGCGCGGCCACGCAGTTCTACTTCCGCGAAAAGAACGGGATGAAGGACTGGGTCGGGACGAACCGTTGGAATGTCATCACTGTAAACTGCGGCTGCTGGGACATCTGTTACATGAAGGGAGATCCCGTCGGCGTCGACCATTACTGGGGCAAGAAGGAACTGAACGGGCTTCCGCCGCTCCAGCGCGGAACCGCCATCCGCGACCTCGGTTTCCGCGTGCGTACACCGATTCTCGAGTATATGGCGAATCTGCGCAAGATCCTAATTTACCTGAAGTCCACCGGCGCGACCGTCATCTTCCCGCTCTCCACGCCCTGTCCCGCCTACCAGTTTGACGACCGGTGCGGACTCTTCCGCGTTTACAACGAGGTGGCGATATCCGTTTGTCGGGAGCTGGACGTGAAAACGGTCGACCTTTATGCGATCGGCGAGCGCAATTACGACAAGCAGCCCGACGGGGCGCATTACAATGACGAGGGCAACGACCTCCTCGCAACCGCCGTTTCCGAAGCAATCAAATCTGCGTTAAAGAAAGGTCAAAAATGATAGTCAGCCCAATAGCCGGAACTAGCCGTAGGATATCCGTTATCCGCGGGCGTCCCCGCCCGCAACGGTGGATCAGCCGGATCCGATTGACCAGTCGCCCTGCCAAACAAAGCAAGGGAACGCAAAGGATCCGGTTTTCAATATTACTCAATCCCTAGCCATTTTCACGATCTTGGGATCAAACCGGGCGATGATCTCCACGAGGTCGGCCTGCTCGCGCATGACTTTGTGTATGTCCTTGTAGGCACCTGGAACCTCGTCAACGCCCGCGCTGAGGACCGTAATGCCGGCCGCCTCAAGTTCGCGCCTCACATTTGACCATGCGAACCGGTTCTTTGCCTCGCTGCGCGACAGCAGCCGCCCCGCTCCGTGGGCCGCGCTGTTCAGCGATGCCGCCTCGCCCTTACCGCGCACCAGGAAGCCGGGGCTGGCCATCGAGCCGGGGATCATGCCCAGAACGCCAACGCCCGCCGGCGTGGCCCCCTTGCGGTGCACGATCACATTGCGTCCGCCGTGGGTCTCTTTCCATGCGAAGTTGTGGTGGTTCTCCATCTGAAACAGCACCCGGCTCTTCAACGCCCGTGTGAGTTTGTGGTGGATGATCTCGTGGTTGGCTGCGGCGTACATGCCCATGAGGTGCATGGCGCGCCAATAATCCCGCCCGGCATCGCTCGTCAACGAGAGCCAGCCTAAGTGCTGCATTTGCCTCGGGAGCTTCTTGTGTAAATCCCGCGCCACCTTCGAGAAGTGGTTGGCGATGATCGAACCGGCACCGCGGCTGCCGCTGTGCGACAGGATGGCCAGATAGGTGCCCGCCGGAAGATCGCGGATAGCCTCCGGCAGCATCAGCGTCCCATACTCCACGAAGTGATTGCCCGAACCGCTGGTTCCAAGCTGCCCCCGGGCCTTGCTCTTGGTTTCGGCGACCGCCTTACAGAAATCCCAATCCTCGTGCATCACCGGATGGTCGTGCGGCTTGGAGAACTCACGACCGGCACCGAAGAGCGTCTGGGCCTCCAGAACCCGGATCAGCTCGTCCCGGTGCCGCTCAAGGCTGTTGACCGGCATGTCGATCACCGTCAACTTCATCCGGCAGGCGATATCCACACCTACGGCATAGGGTATGACCGCATTGTCCGTGGCCAGCACCCCGCCAATCGGGAGGCCGTAACCGACATGCGCATCCGGCATCAGCGCCCCTTGGACGGATATGGGCAGACGGCATGCGTTCTGTATCTGCTCGATCGCGGCCGGGTCGATATCACTGCCCCACATGCACCATGGCGCATCCGACTCTCGTTTGCCATACGGAGCGGATGCCGGGGATGACTCCGAGGCACGCTGTTCCAGCATCGCTTTCGCCAGAGCGCCGAAACGCGGATCGTCAAGAAACGCATCCGGAGCCGCGACCAGGTTTCGCAAACGTTCCGCAATCTGCCTCTTCTTCAGTCCTGCCTTCGTTGCCGGCCCCACCAAACTCAAGGCCAGTTTCATCAACGGCCCCGACGGAACACCAGCCTTCTGTATGTCTTTCGCCTTCATTTTACGGAGATTATACAGCGTACTGCGAGTGGTTGCAACGCAGGTTAGTTTTTCAGGGG
>JALHET010000009.1 GCA_022839525.1 Lentisphaerota bacterium | reverse complement strand
GGAGCACACCTTTCACACCCTTTTGGAAGCGCAGCAGCACGTTACCGTCGTCGTCCAGTTTCCGTCCTTTGACGAAGGAGGTGAGGTCCGACAGCACCTTGGTGATTTTCAAGCCGGTGATGTACTCGGCGAGGTTGGCGGCGTGCGTGCCGATATCGCCCATCGCGCCGGCGGCGCCGGAGGTTTTCGGGTCGGTCCGCCACGAGGCCTGCATGTTCCCGGTTTTCTCAACCAACTGCCAGAGCCAGCCTTGCGGATATTGCACGACGACCTTGCGGAGTGTGCCGAGGTCGCCCTGCTTGACCATATCCTTCGCCAGCTTGACCATGGGGTAGGCGGTGTAGTTGTGCATCAGGCCGAAGACCTTGCCGGACGCCTTGACAAGGGCGGCCAGTTCTTCGGCCTCCTTGACGGTCAGCGTCATCGGTTTCTCGCACATGACGTTGAAGCCGGCCTGAAGGCAGGCTTTGGCGATCGGGAAGTGCGTGTGGTTCGGGGTGCAGACGGCGACGAAATCAACCCGCTCCTCTTGCGGGAGGGCCAGCTCGCCCGCGATCATTTCCTGATAGGTGCTATAGACGCGCTTGGGGTCCACCCCGAGAAGCTTGCCCTGCTGCAGGCTCTTTTTGGGGACCACGTCGAACGCGCCCGCCGTAAGGACAATCCCGCCGTCCATCCGGGCGGCTTTCCGGTGAACCTCGCCGATAAACGCCCCGATTCCGCCCCCGACCTGACCCATTTTAAGAATACGCATAAAAATCGCTCCTTTTGTTTACGCAATGGAAAGGTTTGTTTTAAGAAAAGTTTAGCGGCTCGCGCGTGCAAAAGGAAGCGCAAAAAACGCAAAAGTTTATATGTTGACGAACGGCAATCTATCCGACAAACTGGCATTCTGGAATATCACAAGCGGAGTAAGTCTGGAGCAAGGTGATCTTCATGAGAAAAATAGATCTTTCAGGCGACTGGAGCATGCGCAAGGCCGGATCGAAAAAAAACCTGCCCGCACAGGTGCCGGGATGTGTGCATGCGGATCTTTTGGCGTCGGCCGAGATCGATAACCCGTTTTTCAGCAAAAATCTGGAGAGCGTCGCATGGGTTTCCGCGTGTGAGTGGGTTTACGAAAAGACGTTTGTGTCCGAGGATTTCTCGGCCTTCGACCGGGTGGTGTTGCGGTTCGAGGGTGTGGACACGTGTGCGATACTCTGCCTGAACGGCACGGTACTGGGGCATATGTCGAACCCTTTTGAGACGGTTGAGTTCGATGTCAAAGCGTTGCTCAAGGCGGGCAAGAACACGGTCACCGTGACGTTCGTCCCGGCGGAGGGCAAGATGTCGCACGCCACGTTTGGCGCGATCCGCCGGACGGCCTTCAACACCGCGGACGAGGCGGGCATGCATCCGGCGTCCCTTACGGCCGGCCTCTGGCGAGGCGTCTCGATCTTGGCGTTTGCCAGCTTGCGCGTGAAGGATGTTGCGATCCGGCAGGATTTTTCCGCTGCGGGAATTGTCGGGCTTGAGGTCACGGTGGCGACGGAGCGTTACGATTCGGTAACGCATTTGGAGATCCTTGTGCGCGTGTGTTACAAGGGCAACATTTTGCACGAGGCTCGCGACATCCTTTCCAAAGATGAGACCGTGTTGCGTCTCGCGGTCAGGAACCCGCAGCTCTGGTGGCCTGCGGGGTTAGGGGAACAGCCGCTGTATGAGGTGACGGTCGATATTCTTGCCGGGCGCGCCTGCCACGAGCACGTCTCCCGGCGGATTGGCCTGCGCCGTTTCGAGCTGCTGAGGGGGGAGGGGAACACACCTTCTTCCCCGGGGGTTATGATTAACGGGCAGCGGATGTTTGTGAAGGGAGCCAGTTGGGTGCCCGCCGACGTGTATGTGGCCCGGATGACGCGCGTGGAGTACGCGCGGCTGGTGAAAGCCGCCGCTGTGGCGAACATGAATTTCCTGCGCGTGTGGGGCGGCGGGGTTTACGAGAGTGACGCCTTCTACGATTTGTGCGACGAGTATGGCATCTGCGTGTGGCAGGACATGATGTTGTGCGCGATCCAGTCGGCGGAGCCGGACGCGGCGGAGCTGTCGGCGTTCGAGCGCGAGGTGCGGTGTAACGTTTCGCGTTTGCGGCACCATCCGTGTGTGGCGGTCTGGTGCGGCGGCGACGGCGGCGGGTGCGGTATCGCGGCGGCGTATACGCAGGCGGCCGAGGCGTTGGTGACGGCGCTCGATCCGGACCGCCCCTATTTGCCGCCGGCTGCGCACGCTCCGTTCTCGCTGGGTGGCGGCGAGGGTGCCGGTGAGCCGTTGCCGGCTTATCCCGAGCCGCGCGTTATGGCGGGCTGCCTGAATGAAGACGAGCGGAACATCTCGCATCCGGCCTGTGCCTTTCATGTGACGCCCGCCCATGGCGCCCGCCGGATATATGAGGGGTTTCTGGAACAGTTCCTGATGCCTTCCGGTTTTGACAACACGCTTTGGCTTAGCCAGATCCAGCAAGGGTTTTTCCTCAAGCGCCACCTCGAAAAGGTGCGGACGGCGGCGGAAGTCCCGGCCGGTTTTGTCTATTGGCATTTCAATGATTGTTGGCCGTGCTGCAGCCCTTCCGCCGTTGATTTCGAAGGCCGTTGGAAAGCGTTGCACTATATGGTGCGGCGGTTTTTCTCGCCGCTCTCGCTGTGTGGAAGGTATCGGGGCGGTGCCGGGCTGGTCGACATTTTTGCCTTCAACGACGGGGTCAAAAAGCCGTTCAAGGGCCGTGGTTGTTGAGGGCGCGAAAAAAGTGACGCTGGCGCCGGCTTCGCGTGAGATGCCGGTGAGCGTTAAAGTTGCGGAGTGCCTTCGCAAGTCCGGTGCCGGGAACCTGCTGATGTGGCTTTACATGCTGGACGAACAGGGCAACCAGGTGGCGTGGAATACCGTGCTCTTTTGTGAACCGCGCGGGTTGGCGCTGCAACCGTCGCGCATGAGGGCCGAGATCCGCGCCTGGGACGACAACAGTTTTGCCGTGACGCTGACCAGCCATCATCCCGCCTTGTGGGTGTGGCTCTCCCTCGAAGGCATGGATGCACGGTACGACGACAATTTCTTCTCTCTGGAACCGGACAAGCCTTTCCGGATGCGCGTTACGCCGTCCACACGCCTGAAACTCGACCAGTTCCGCCAACTCCTCCGCATCGGGTCGCTGCGCGACACATGGCAGGAGAAGCGCAGCCTGATGCAGGTGATGGCGGCGCAGAAAAAGTAGAACGCCTACCCGGTCCGTTCGCGGAAACCGCGCGTGGTGACCTCGTACCCGTTCGGGCAGCGCACCGTGTCGGGCGTTACTGCGGGGGCTCGAAAGAACGCCCGCCTTCAGCGTGCCCAAGCGCAGACCCATATGGCGACGACGAAAGCCCCAACCATGTTGGCGAACGCGTCGAACAAGTCAAACGAACGGCTTTGGGTCATCACGTTCTGGCAGAATTCCATGCCGAGCCCGTAGAGGGAGGCGGCAAGGGCAAGACGGATTGCCCATGAACGACGGAGACGCGCGGGCGGAGAGAGCGCATGAAACAGGGCAGCGGTCAGAGCCGCGTACATCAGCGCGTGGACGAGCTTATCCATGCCGGGGAAGGGCGGCGGACCGGCGATCTGCGTGAAAAAACGGGAGGGCAGCAGCGATAGGCCGGGGATGAGCAGGGTCATGATGACGGCAGGGCCGTAACGGCAAAGGGGATGGAGCGGGGGTCTCATAGCAGGGAGGCTTGAAGGGCGAGCGACAAGGTGTGCTGCGCGCGGGGTTCCAGCGTGACCTCGTCACCGTCCGTGTTGGCGGGTTCGATGCAGATCATGCCCGTGTACTCATCATCGCCGAAGTCGGGCATGGCGCGGGACTTGTCAATCCAGGGGTTCCAGACGACCAACCGTTTCGCGCCGGCATACGTCAACGCGAGGGCGCGGCCGATGCCGGGGTCGTGCAGCACGCATTCGGGGGCGAGAGGCGTATAGACCCTGTCCGTCTCGGCGCGGATGTTCAGCAAGCCCGCCTGTGTTCCCGTCTGATTGGTGAGCAGGTCGCGGCACGGGGCTTGGTCAAGCCCCCGGACGTTCACGTCCATGATCTGTCTCACCCGGAAGTACGGGTGGAAAGCCTGTGTGAAGGTGAAGGGGCGCGCGTCGCGGTTGACGGTGGTGAGCGCGAGGTTGAGGCGCTGGTCGAGCCAGACGCGCAGGGTCAGATCGAACGCATAGGGCCAGAAACGGCGCGTGGCTTCCGAAGCGGAAAGAGACAGGCGGGCTTCGGTGACGTCGGATGAGTATTCAGTGGATTGCAGATCCCATGGCATAATACGGGCGAAACCGTGAGACGGCAACGCCCTGTCGGAGGCGGAACCGAACCAGGGCCAGCAGACGGGGATACCGCCCCGGATCGGCTTGCCGGACTCAAAAAACGACTTCTTGCTCATAAAAAGAACGGGGGCGTGTCCGGTGGGACGGTAGTCTAAAACATGTCCCCCATAGAGCGAGAGTTCACAGGAGCCGTACCGGTTGACCAGGGAGAGGATGGGTGTCCCCGTTTTGCCGGTGCGGAAGGCGATGCGGCCTGAAGCGCCGAAACGGCGGTTAAGGATGTCGATGTTGGGATCCTTCATGGTTAGGCGTAAAAAGGGGTACGGTATACCGTGCCCGGGTTCAGTGTTGTTCGGATTCGAGGGATAGGATGTGCCCGTTTTGGAATTCAATGCGTAAGTACTCGTACGGGTCGTGGTAAACGTCGGTCGTCCAGAAATAGTCGCGTCGCCAAAACATGCGCCCGCGTGAGGTTCGCACCGGGTGATAGACCGGGCGGGGCGAGTCGATATAGGAGGCGTCGTAAGCGATATACGACCAGACCTCATTGGTGGCGGTGCCAGTCACCTTTTTGAAAACGCGGTCGGGTTTTCCGTAGACGATCCAGACCGCGTCGCAGGTATCGCCTGTCCCTACCCTACCCTCGCGGAGTTGTTGTTGTTTTTCGGGGGGAAGCGTGGCGAAAAAGCCGGCCTTTTCGCCGATCCGCTTTTCGATCAGCTCGCGCTGGGTGGCACAACCTGCAAACAGGGCGGCGGTTGCCAGCGCGAGGGTTATGAGGGTGTTGGAATTCATGGTGTGGCGGCGGGGGCCTCAGGCGCGGCCGGCGCGTGGGGGTCGGAAACCGCGCATGCGGGCGGATGGCGTTTCATGCAGCCGGGCAAAGCGCGATCCAACACGCCTGCGAACCAGAGAGCGGCCAAAACCGCGGCGAGCGCCAGCACCGCAATGACCGTATTACGCATCAACGTGTCATCCGCGTAAGGATCCGTCAATTGGCGCTCGGAGTTGCTGGGCAGTGCGGCCTCGCTGGTGAAGAGGCGGCCCAGCTTGAGGGAGAAGCGCAGGCGGCGGTTGATCGCCCAACCGCAGGCGTTGAGGATCGGGGCGATGTCACGAGCCCGCAACTTGAGCCAGCCCAGAATCATCGACGGGCCTGAGACGATGAGAAGCACGGCGGCGATACCCAGGGCGGTTTTCCATAGCGGCAGCCCCGAGATCACGCCGACAAGGCCGCCGATGGCCGAACCGATCAAACCGATGGCGATGCCTAGAGCCGCCACCGAAGAGGCAAGGGCGGCACCCTCCATCTTTTTTGGCGCTTCGGCTGGCGCATCCGCAACCGTGCCGACTGTAGCCACTTTGGTGGAAGCACTCGTGAGGGCCGCCGTCTGGCGGGCCGCAAGCAACTTGTTGACCTGCGCGCTGATCATGGCCGCGATTTTGCGCCACGGATCCCAGAAGGCTTCGCGGATCGAGATGGCGTTGTCGACCATTTTGACGATGGTCGCGTCCCAGTCCTTGCCGTCGAGATCGTAGAAGATGCCGTTGCGGCCGACCCAGAGGGTTTGCGCGAAACCGGCGGTGAAGGCGGCGCAGATGGTGCGCGTCTCCTTGGAGTCTTGGCGCGTGAGCGTGCAGTAGGCGAGGCAGCACTTGCTGGCTGCGGCTTGCGCGGAGTGCGCCCCGATGTCGTCCACATGAAAACAGAGGTTGCAGGCCCGGGCGTCCATATAGAGCGTGCCGACTTGGAACAGCGCGACTTCCTGCGGGTTGTAAAGTCTGCTCATGTTGACATAGTTGTTGAGCAGGTTGACAAAGTTCGCATGGTACCGGATCAGGCGCTCGACCTCCGTGATCTGGGCGTTCTCGGCTTCGAGGGCGGCGTCTTTGGCGATGAGTGCGGTGATTTCCTCATGGGCCTTGCCCTTGAGGAGATCGGCGAGACGCTCATTTCCGAGCGCGGCGGCTTCCGCGCCCGCCTTGGCGGCGGTCCAAGCCTCAAAGGGGGCGAACTTGGCCTTGAGCTCCAGCCACTGCGCGTCGGAGAGCGTTGTGCAATCCGCGCCTAGCAACGGGGTGACGGTGTTTTCCCTGAAGGCGGTGATGGCTTTCACCCAAGCGGGGTTGATGCCCGTGAGCAACTTCAGACCGCATCCGGCTTCGATTTTCGCGAGCGGGAAGGAGGCAAGTTCGGGGAGACTGTCCGTAAGCTCCATACCGGCCAATGCGGCGAAGTCGTCGTCCGTACGGCTCAGCGCCTGCGCGGCGCGCGGGTCGAACTCCGCCATGCGGCAGCGGGTGAAGTAGTCGTCGATCTTGGCGCGGACCGCTGCCAGCGCGTCAGCGGCGGCGGCTGTTTTGCCGCCCAGCGGCAGAACTGCAGGGTCTGACAAGGCTTTGCCGGCCCAGTCGAGATAAGCGGCTGCGGCGGCGAAGAAGGCGTCGGTCTTAGCTTGGTTCACGCCGGGTTTGCCGCTGCGGTCTGTCTCCGCGCCGAACAGGGCGATGATGTCGGTGATGGCGTTCTGGATGGCGGGGTCTTCTGAGGCGTCAGCGGGTATGATGCCGTCGCCGTTGAAGCGGGTTTCCGCGAAAATCTTAGCGGTGTCAGTCACATCGGCAAGGGTAATGGCGTCTGCCGAAGCTTTGCCGAGGTTGGCGAGGATGCGTTTCGCGTTCGCGAGCAGGGCTTGCCCTTCGGGCGTGGCGGGGTTCAGGTGGGCGAGTTTGACCGTGCCGGAACCCGCGATCAGGGGGTCGAGAGAGGTGAGGCGTGCGGAGAGCCACGCGACGGCATTCAGGAGTTCCGGTACGCGGATGCGTCCGTCTTTGTCGGAATCAAGCAGTTCCAGCGTTTTGGCATCGAAGCGAATGCCTTGGGTCGGGCAACTCAGGGCGGCCCAGAGCTTCTGGTCGAGCGAAGCGAGGTTCGCGATGTCTGCGCCGGTCCGGATGAGCACTTGGTCGAGTCCGCAGGTTCTAAAAAAATGCCACGTATGTGTGGGACTGAGGTTTTTTTCCATGATGCGTTTTCCCTGACTAGGTATGGTGGTGATTAGTGAATCGCCAGCATCGCGTCGATGGCGCGTCTGGCGCGAAGCGAAACAGGCTCGGGAACCGCGATGATTGTCTGCATGTCGCGCAAGCTCCAGAGTATTTTTTCAAGGGTGATTTTCTTCATCTCGGGGCAGACCGCCGACTCGAGCAGCGGAAAGAAGGTTTTTCCGGGGTTCTCCTTCCGCAGGCGGTGGAGGACACCGGTTTCGGTACCGATAATAAAAGTGTTTTCGGGACGCTCCTGGACATACCGGCACATGCCGCCGGTGGAGAGCACGGCATCGGCGGCGTCGCGCACGGGTTTTTGGCACTCGGGATGCACAAGAACCAGTGCGCCGGGGTGGGCCTCACGCGCGCTACAGATGTGGGCTACGGTGAGCCGCGCGTGCGTCGGGCAGAAACCGGGACAGAGGAAGAAGGTGTGCCCTGATTTCTCGGCGGTGAAGGAACCGAGGTTACGGTCCGGCACGAAGATGATCTCTTGTCCGGGGGGGTAGCTTTGCGCCACGGCGACGGAGTTGGCGGAGGTGACGCAACAGTCGCTTTCGGCTTTGACCTCGGCGGTGCTATTGACGTAGCAGAGCACCTTGGCGGTGGGGTGTTGAGCCTTCAATTCGCGGAGTTGCCCGCCAGTGATCATATCGGCCATCGGACAGCCGGCATCGGCGGCAGGCAGCAGGACGGTCGCGCCGGGGTTCAGTATGGCGGCGGTCTCAGCCATGAAATGAACCCCGCAAAAGACGATCACAGCGGCATGGATATCTGCGGCTTTACGGGCGAGTTCCAACGAGTCGCCTGTGAAGTCGGCAATGTCCTGCACTTCACCGGGTTGATAGTTGTGCGCAAGAATCACAGCGTTGTGTTTCTTTTGCAGGTAACGGATTTCTTCATGCAAAGTCATATGTGCAATCTTCCAAGAAGTCGGTTTCTTTTTTAGGATAGCACACGTCGTGGTAAGACGGAAATAGGAAATCAACGCATGTCTGCGCTTGCGGAAAGGGTCTTTTTGCGCGTATAATACAGATACTTTTTTGGAGTGATTATGCAAAAAGTTATTCCGTTTTTGGTTTTGCTGATAATGGCGGTGCTAGGGGGCGACGCGTGGGCACAGTCGGCTGGACGTCCCCCGTTGATTTCGGTTGTCAAAAAAGGCGCCGAGAAAAACACGGTGTCGATCACAGGACTGAAGGCGTCCGGTCCCAACGGCCAGTTGTTTTCGAGGACACTCGCGCGCGATCTGGAGCTTT
Organism: Lentisphaerota bacterium; assembly: GCA_022839525.1. The sequence goes on along the minus strand of JALHET010000009.1, from coordinate 34,250 downwards.
CCGGGTGGTTCAAAGTGGGGGATTCCGGGGCTGTCAGGGTGAGCGGGACGCTTTCCGAGGCGGGGACGGGTATCCAGAGCGCGTGCAGGATTACCTGGCCGGGCAAGGCGTTCAACTGGAACAAAGTGTCGATGGGGGCGGCTGAGGTGCGGCGTCAGGCGCACCAGCTGGCGGACGAGATGGTGCGGCTGATTGCGGGGGAGACCGGTATCGCGCAAACGCGCATCGTGTTTGTGAACCGCCGCGGACGGAACAATGCGGATCTGTACATGTGCGATGCGGACGGGCAGGGGTTGATGCAGATCACACACGACAATGTGGCCGCTGTGGGACCCCGCTGGGCACCGAACGGGCGCGACATTTATTACACCAGTTTCATAAAGGGGTACCCGGCGGTCTATCGCCTGGCGGTGGGGGGGCGCGAACGGAAGGCGCTGGCTGCGTTCAGGGGGCTGAACACAGGCGCGGCCATTTCCCCTGACGGGTCGCGTGCGGCCCTCATCCTGTCTTATCAGGGCAATCCCGAACTGTATGTGTTGGGGTTGGCTTCCGGACAGTTGGTGCGTTTGACCCAGACAAGCTATGGGGCGGAAGCCAGCCCCTGCTGGTCACCTGACGGGCGCCGGATCGTCTATGTGAGCGATGTTACGAAAGCGCCTCAGCTCTACATTGTGGATGTGGCAACCCGGCAGTCGCGCAGACTGACGTACAGAGGTTCGGAAAACGTTAATCCGGACTGGTCTGCCCAAGGAAAGATCGTGTATGCGACCAAGCGAGGCGGCGGATATCGGATCGCGGTGCTTGACCCGCGTGCGGATGAAGGATCCTGCGAGCTTTTGACCTCCGCAGGCGATTACGAGCATCCGTCGTGGGCTCCGGACGGGCGGCACATTGTCTGCTCAAGCCGTTCGTCGCTCTACATTCTTGACACTCTGGGGGATCCTGCGGTACGTTTAATCAACCTTGCCGGAAACTGGATGTCCCCGGATTGGTCTAATCGTTAAACGGTTCATAGGAGTTCACACATGCATATTCGTTCCGTCGTCGTTGTTAACGTTGCACTGATGGGCGCGTTGGTTTTTACTGACACCGGTTGTCGTACAAAGGCGGGGGGGTGGCGTTGGCCATGGCAGAAAGACAGGTCTGAATTGGCGGGTGGGGTGGGTGACCCGACCTTGCTGGAGAACATGGATCTGCCGAGAGTGACCGATGAAAGCGGCAATCTCGTGAGCGGTGCGCGCTTTGAAGATACGCTTCAGGCGGTACAGGGCGTAAAGTTTGCACCGGTCTATTTCGCGTTCGACAGTTACGTGCTGCCCCCGTCCGAGGTTGCGAAAGTTGATCAGGTCGCGCAACATCTGAAGCAAAACACCTCGCATGTGCTGGTGGTCGAAGGCCATTGCGATGAACGCGGCAGCAACGAGTACAACCTCTCGTTGGGTGAGAACCGTGCCTTGTCGGTCCGTTCCCACCTCGTCAATCTCGGGGTTTCCGCGGACCGCATCCAGACCCGCAGCTATGGCGAGGAGAAGCCCGCTGTCGCCGGTTCTGGAGAAGAGGCATGGCGCCTGAACCGCCGTGGCGAGTTCGCACTGTTCCAGAAATAAGCGGGTCAGGGTCGGGAGCTTCCGGATATGGCGTATTTTCCACGTGTGGCGTTCCTGACCGGCTCGGTGGGTACAGGCGAGTGGATTGTTTTGTTTGTGGTTGTCCTGATCGTGGTCGGCCCCAAGCGCTTGCCTGAAATTGCCCGTAAACTAGGCCGCACGATGGAAATGTTCCGTCGTGCGGCTGACGAGTTCAAAGATCAGTTGATGAACATGGATCAGGAGCCGCCCGCGGGCAGTCCGCCGTCGGCTCCTGAGCTTCCGCCCGATACACCGGTTCCTCCGGACACGTCCGATTCTTACGACAACCCGTATCCGGACGCCTCAGACTATCCCGGAAACGGGGGGCAAGACGAGGGTTGGTCTTCCGATCCGGATCCCGGAACACCCGAATCGGCAATGCCGCCCGATGACGGGGTCGCGCCTGAGACGCACACGGAGGACCGGGCATGAAGATCGGCCGGTTTTCACTGAAGCCGAAACTGGGAAAGTGGGAGGATGACTACAACGACCCTCCGCGTCCTTTTCTGGAACACCTGATCGAGCTGCGCGACTGCGTGATACGGTGTGCGGTCGTTTGGGTCTTGTGCGAGATTGCCATCCTGCCCTTCGCGCCGCGGGTCACCCAATGGCTCATGGCTCCCGCTCAGCAGGCCCAAAGTATGATCCAGGGGCTAACGTGGACGGCCGGTTTTGATATTCTTCTCAAGATTATGCTCTGGGGGGGCACGGCGCTCAGTCTGCCCTTTCTGCTTTTCTTCATCTTGCGGTTTGTGTTTCCGGGACTGAAGCAAAGCGAGCGGACGGTCATCGTATTCAGCCTCTGTACCTCTACCATTCTCTTTGGCGGCGGTGTGTGGATGGCTTATGAGAAAACGCTGGATATCGCGTTTCGCGTGTTGCGGCAAGTCAATGCCTGGATGGGGGTGAAAGTTGAGATCCTGACGCTCGACCAGCACGTCGAGATTGTGATCAAAACGATCATCGCGTTCGGCTTGGCCTTCCAGTTGCCCCTCCTGTTGCTGGTGCTCGGTTGGATCGGGATCGTCCCTTCCGAGGCATTGCGTACGAGGCGACGCCTGGCGATCGTCATTATCTTTATTATAGCCATGGTGCTAACGCCTCCCGATCCGGTCTCGCAGATTCTGATGGCGGTTCCGATGTGTATCCTGTACGAGATGTGCATCTGGGTTATCCGGTTGCGCGAACTGGCGAGAGGCAAAAACAAGGAAGAGCCCGCGCCGACGGATGGCGGCGAGGCGTGAAACGGAGGCGAGTCATGGCACGCACAGCGACACGTACACGCACGACGCGCGAGACGGACATTACGGTGACGCTGAACCTCGACGGGACAGGTGTTTGTCACGTGGCGACGGGAATCGGTTTTCTGGATCACATGTTGGAACTCTTCGCGCGCCATTCGCTGACCGATCTGGATGTCCGGGCGACGGGCGACGTCAATGTGGATTATCACCATACGGTTGAAGATGTGGGGTTGGTGCTCGGCTCTTGTATCAATCAGGCGCTCGGCGAGAGGAGGGGCATCCGGCGTTATGGCTTCTTCCAATTACCCATGGACGAAGCGCTCTGCGAGGTGGCGCTGGATCTCGGCGGCCGCCCGTTTCTGGTTTTTTCGAGTGCCATGAAACACATGCAGGTCCGCGATTTCGAGGTGAAACTGCTGGAAGAGTTCTTCCGCGCGTTAACGGTCGAGGGGCGCATGAATCTGCATCTCCGGCAAATCTATGGCGATGAGGCGCACCACGTTTGCGAGGCGATGTTCAAGGGGTTCGCACGCGCCTTACGCATGGCCGTTGAGAGCGACCCGCGCGAAACGGGCGTTCCCTCCAGCAAAGGCACGATTTGACGGGTACAGGGTGATGATCATTTTACCGGCGATCGATTTGAAGGATGGCAAGTGTGTGCGGTTGCGCCAGGGCAGGGCGGAGGACGTGACGGTGTATTCCGATGACCCTGTGGCTCAAGCGCGGATCTGGCTGGAGCAGGGTGCCGGGCAGTTGCATGTGGTGGATCTCGACGGGGCGTTTCAGGGCGAGCCTAAACATTCGGAAGTCTGGACTGCGGACAGACGCCCACGTTGAGAGTTTGCTGCGGGCAGGCGTGGCCCGGGCGATCATCGGCACGCGCGCACTGGAAAGCCTGGATGGGCTGGCGGCGTGGGTCCGGCGCTTCGGAGATGCGATTGCTGTGGGTATTGACGCGCGCGATGGGTTTGTTCAGGTCAAAGGTTGGGTCGAGACCACGCAAACGCGTGCAACGGATTTGGCAAAACGGGTCGAGTCCGTCGGCGTTCGGACGATCATCTATACCGATACCGCTACCGACGGCATGTTAGGTGGCCCCAATCTCACGGCCATGTGCCAGATGTGCGGGGCTGTTTCGTGCGACATCATCGCTTCGGGCGGCGTGAGCCTGCCGGAACATGTTACGGCACTGAACGCGCTGGGCTGCGCGAACCTTATCGGCGCGATTGTGGGCAAAGCCCTTTACGACGGCAAGACGACGCTCGCCGCCATGAAAGCGGCGGCGATGGGTTAACTTGTGTTGGGGTAACCCGACGGCCTCCTCGCGGGACGCGTTGGAAGGGCGCCAGTTGCTTTTTTGTTGGCGATCTGGGAGTAGCATAGGGTTTTATGTTAAGAAATGTTCAGGTGACCGTTCTGAAAAACGGCGCGACGGTTGTGACGGCGCCCGATGCGGATGCGGAGAGCGTGTCGGTCGGCATCTGGGTCGGCGTCGGTGGCCGGTATGAAAAAATGTCCCAGACCGGTGCGAGCCATTTTCTTGAGCACATGCTTTTCAAAGGCACCCCGAAGCGTTCGGCGTTGGCCATCTCGCAGGCGATCGAAGGCCGCGGGGGATACCTGAACGCCTTCACGCAGGAAGAATGCACCTGTTATTATGCGCGGTTGCCGTACGAATATCTTCGGCAAGCCTTTGATGTGTTGTCGGACATGTATCTGAATGCCGCGATCAAAGGGGAAGACTTCGACCGCGAGCGCGACGTGATTTTGGAAGAGATCAAGATGTATCAGGACTTGCCCCAGCATGTGGTGCAGGAAAAAATGCAGGAAGTGATGTTCAAAGGGCACGCGCTTGGATTTCCGCTTTCGGGCGATGAGCGCTCGCTGCGCACGATGACGCGCGAGAAGCTGCTGCGGTACAAAAAGCAGGCGTACGCACCCAGTGCCACCGTGTTCGCGTTTGCGGGGCGCCTCGACCATGCGGCTTGTGTGGCTTGCGTTGAACATGCGGTGGGGGGTATGCGAAGCGCGAACGGTTTGGGATTTAAAAAAATAGATGCCGCAGTTCCTCAGGAACGGTTATCGCTGGTGCAGAAGGATATCGCTCAGGTTCACGCGGTGGTGGGGTTCCGCGTGTTCGGGCGGCATGATGACCGGCGTTATGCCTTGCGCGTATTGAATGGGGTGTTGGGCGAGAACATGAGTTCGCGGCTCTTTCAGAGCGTGCGCGAGCGCCATGGCCTGTGTTACTCGATCCAGTCGAACTTCCAACTGTTCGAGGAAGCCGGCGTGTTTGCCATCAGTGGCGGGTTCGATACGCAGCGCGCCATGGCGGCGCTGAAGCTGACCGCAAAAGAGATCCGGCGGATGATCGACGAGAAGGTCGGTGCCCGCGAGCTGAAACGCACAAAGGACTATCTGCTCGGCACGTTCCGGCTGGGACTGGAAGGCACGGGCAGCCAGATGATGTACATCGGCGAGTCGCTGTTGAACTACGGTCGCGTGGTGGATCCGGAAGAGACGATTGCAGGGCTCCGGGCTGTGACGGCAGATGACGTGCGGCGTGTGGCGGAGGACGTGTTCGAGCCTTCGCGGCTGACCCTTTCGCTGGTGGTGCCGAACGGGTGGACGGAAGCTGAAGCGGAATGGCTCGACAGCCTTGCGGCGCTTGATGTGTAACGGCACTTCCCGATGCGGTGGAACAGGATGCCGGTGGAAGTTGGCCAGTGGCGTTTGCTGTGTCCGGCATCCTTTTGAGCCGGATGAGGGGGACGTATGCGCGAATCCTTTTCACAACAGGACTCAGGATCTGCTCTTCCGCCGGTGAGCAACTGGCGCACGACGGATCAGGACGAGATCAACCGGCGCAGGCTGCGGGCGGCCAGAGAGGCCATGCGGTTCACGAACCTGACGCCGGAATTTCCCGTTTTCTCGAATTTCGGCGTGACGTCATTGGCGAGCGGCCAGACCTATCAGGTGGAACTGCGAAATCTCAAGCCGTTGGCCTGTTCATGCACATGCGTCGATTTCCGGGTGAACGGTCTTGGAACCTGCAAGCATGTTGAGGGGGTGTTGCGCTGGCTGAAGAGCGATCCGTTTCTTGTCCGGAAAGCTGAGGTGGCTGGATCGCCCCGCGTGGATCTTGTGCCGGATATGACCACTGGACGGTTGATGGTGGAACGCAACCTGAACACGCTGCCACCCGGATTGCAGGCGTTCTTTGATATCACGGGGTTGGCGCTCCCCGAGTTTTCCAAGGACGCGGTTCTCGCGGCATTCGCGAACGCCGGCCGATCCGTCTTGCGCGTTTCGCAGGACGTCGCTCCGTGGATTGAGCGGCAAGCTCGTGGCGAGGAGCGGATCCGCCTGCGGCGGGCCTATGAGCAACAGGTGCGGTCCGGGCACTATCCCACGCATGAGACAAAAGTGCCGCTCTTGCCTTATCAGCGCGAAGGCATGTTACATCTGGCCTTCACGGAACGCGCGCTTTTAGCGGATGAGATGGGACTTGGGAAAACCGCGCAGGCGATAGCGGCAGCGGCGCTGCTGCTCAGGTTGGGGCAAGTCAAGCGTGTGCTGGTGGTCGCCCCTGCTTCGCTCAAGACCGAGTGGGAGGAGCAGATCCGCCTGTTCACGGATCTGCCGTACCGGCGTGTTTCCGGTGACCGGCAAGCACGTAAGGCCACCTATGGGCATGCCGCCTTTTTTACGCTGGCGAACTACGAGCAGATTCTGCGCGACGGGATCCTTGTCAACACTGTCCTCAAGCCGGACTGCGTGATTCTCGATGAGGCGCAACGCATCAAGAACTGGAACACTCAGACCGCGCAAGCGGTCAAACAGCTCAAGAGCCGTTATGTTTTCGTGCTGACGGGCACACCGCTGGAAAACCGGATCGATGATCTTTTCTCGCTGATGTCGATTGTTGATCCCGAGGTGTTGGGGCCTCTTTTCCGGTTCAACCGCGATTTCTATGTGCTCAACGCCAATGGGCGTCCGGAAGGCTACCAGAATCTTCAACACTTGCGCGAACGCCTTAAACCTTATCTGTTGCGCCGACGGAAGGTTGAGGTCGAAAACGAGTTGCCGGATCGCATCGACCGTACTGTCCATGTGCCCATGACCCCAGAACAAAGGGAGCGGTACGAGGTTCATGCGGCATGTGTGGCGCGACTCGTTGCGCGTGCGCGCGAACATGCGTTGTCGGGGCAAGAATCGGAACGGCTTAAACGCGAGCTTTCCATGATGCGCATGATCTGTGACACGCCCTTTATTCTTGATCCAGCGTGCAGGGACTGTCCGAAATTAGAAGAGATTCAGAACCTTTTGGAAAGCGCCCTCTCTACGCCCGGAGTGAAAGTTCTCCTCTATTCCGAGTGGGAGCGGATGCTGATGTTGGTGCGCGAGGTGTGCCTTCAGGTGGGCGTTGGGTTCGCGTGGCACACCGGGAGTGTACCCCAGCAAAAGCGGCGGCAGGAGATCCTGCGTTTCAAGAGCGAGCCCGGATGCCGCGTGTTTCTGTCGACAGACACCGGAGGTGTTGGGCTCAACCTGCAGCAGGCAAGTGTAGTCATCAACTGTGACGTGCCGTGGAGCCCGGCGCGGTTGGAACAGCGTGTGGCACGCGCGTGGCGTAAAAATCAGGTGCGCAGCGTCACGGTGATCAACCTTGTGACGGAAGATAGCGTGGAAGCGCGGATGGTCGGGACTTTGGCGACGAAACGGTTATTGGCCGAAGGCGTATTGGACGGCGGCGGGGAGGTTCTCGAAAGTCAAACCTGCGGGATTGGACGGTTGACCTTTCTTCAAAGGTTAGAGGCGGTCATGCCGCAGGGTGTCCCGGCAGTGTCCCCTGTGCCGCACCCCTCGTTTGAGGCGCTGAGGGCGGTCGATCCCGAATTAGGCTTTGCAGCCGACGTGTCGGCGCGCTTGGGCGAAAGAATGGTGTCATGTGAAATGCGGAAAACGGAGGCGGGCACACAGGTGCTTTTGTTGGTGGTAGAGGGCGACCTCCGGTCAGCCGCGGCGTGTGCGGATCAGGTCGCTGCCGATTGGTTTGGAAAACACCCCCGTGTTCCCCTGATTGAGGTGGTGACGCATGCCACGTATGATGCGATGAACCGGTTGGTCGGACAGGGGGTCTTAAGTGTGCCGCCATGCGCGGTCCGCACCCTTTTCCTGCGTGGACGGGGATTGGATCAGCCACAGTTATTGCCCGGAAGCGCGCAGGCACGGGAAGCCGAACTGCGGCGTCAGGCGGCGCAGGCTTACCGGAAAGCCAGTCACTTGGTCTCCCGGTTGGCGTTCGATGCGGCGCGGCAACCGCTCGAAGAGTCGGTGTTGCTGTTGGCCAAGGCCTATGCGGTTCAGCGGCAGCTCGCGGAACCGCAAAATATGCGGCAAGCCCTATCGGAGGCTTACAGCGGTTTGTGGGGTGACATTCGGGCTGTTCTGCAGGAACTGCTGGAGTGCGAAGGTTCACAAGTTGCGGTCGCGCGTGTGCTGATGACTAAATTCGGCAGTCAGCCTTTTTGAAAAAAGGGTTGGGCCGTGAAGAAGGGATAAACCCGATGATGAAAAAACCGTTGATGACAGCCGGGACGATTCTCGTACTGGGGATGGCTATGGGGGTGTCCGCTGATGAGCGTACGCTCTCTGGTGTGGAGTCGTGGGGATACAGGAAAGCGTTGCCCGCCGTGGTGAATCCGGTCACCCGGTCACCCCTGCAGGATATCCTTTCGTTGCGCGGGGAATGGGATTTCATCACACGGGGTGTTGCTCCCTCCCGGCATCCGGGGTGGCGGTCGTTCTACGCCAAACCGTGGCCGGGCGCGCGGAAAATACAGGTGCCGGGTTGCTGGGAGGCGCAGGGTGTTGGTGTGCCGGGCACGAGCGTCACGTGGGACTGCAAGTGGGACCATGGTCCGAGGGAAATGCGAAACGTCTACATGGGCGAGGCGTGGTACCGCAAGACCGTCAACATTCCCGCCTCGTGGCAGGGAAAACGGATTTGGCTCAAGGTTGGCGGCCTGCGCTCGCAGGGCTGGTTCTGGGTGAACGAGAAGCCGGTCGCTTGGGTGGACAACTATTGCGGCACCTACAAGTATGACATCACCGACCTCATTCAGGCCGGGACACAGGCGGTTGTGGTGGCGGCGGTCAACAACGCGGTTCCCAGCCGGAAAGGGCAGATGGCCTTTACCCATCAGTTCGGAGGGCTTTACCGCGATGTCGAACTCGAGGCCACGCCCGACACGCGGATCGACGATGCGTGGGTGCGAGGCGACTTTGACAAGCGGGAGGCGGAAGTTCATGCGACGGTGGCATACGCGACGGAGGCAGGGCGGCTGAAAAAACCGGTATTGCGAGTCAAAGTCCAGTCGGCAGTCATCCGCGAAGCCATCGTGTTCGGTGAAGGTCAGAAGAGCGCGGAGGTCTGCTGCCGGGTGAAACTGGATCCGTTTACGCCGTGGTCGCCGGAGCATCCGGATCTCTATCTCGCCGAGATCACGTTGTGCGACGGCGAGACGCCGGTTTACGGGTGGACGGAGCGGTTCGGGGTGCGTAAGATCGAAGTCCGGGGCGAACGCTTCTTTCTCAACAACACGCCGTTCTTTGTGCGCGGCTTCGGGGACGATTCCGTGTATCCGCTGACCTTGGTCTCGCCCGCATCGAAAACGGAACACCTCAAGCATCTCACGTTTGCCCGCGCTGCAGGATTCAATTACGTCCGTCTGCACACGCACTGCGAACTCCCGGAGTACTTCGAGGCTGCTGACGAGGCGGGTATCATGATCCAGCCCGAACTGCCGTATTACGGCGATTACCCGACTGAGGCGTTCACATTTGACCCGATCCGGGATCTGACCGAGCTGTATCAGCATTACCGGCGCTATGTGTCGTTCACGACATACTGCACGGGAAACGAGGGGCTTCTTGGGAAGCCGTTGGACAAGGAAATCTACCAGCTGTCCAAACGGCGTGATCCAGACCGTTTGATGATTCATCAGGACGGCACCTTTAACACGGCTGAAAATTCCGATTTCCGAAACGGCCCGATCACTGTATGGGAGCCCGGGAGTTTCAAATGCGACGCGCCATTTGTCGCGCACGAATACCTGAACCTGTGCGTCAAGCAGGATCCGCGTATTGAGGCGCGGTTTTCGGGGCCATGGATGCCGCCTGTCACGCAGGCGGTTCGCGACGGGTGGCTGAAGGAGGCGGGGCTGGATCGGCGTTGGGGCGACGCTATTCAGGATGCCGCTCACGCATTGCAAGGCCACTATCAGAAATGCGGCATTGAGTCCGCCCGCATGGATCCCGCCTGCGACGGTTACAGTTTTTGGACCGTTGTCGATGTGGTGGTCGCGCAGGGGAAGAATTACAGTGCCCAAGGGTTGTTCAATGCGTTTTGGGACGTGAAGCGAAACGGATTGACGGCCGAAGCGTTCCGTTTGTTCAACGGGCCAACCGCGCTTTTGCTCAAAACCGAACCGGCGGTGCGGGTTGCGGTCTCTGGCGATACGGTGAAGGCCAGTTTCTGGATCGCGCACTATGGGGAGAACCGATTGGAAAAGGCGCTGGTTCGCTGGACACTGCGTGCCGGTGACGCTGTGCTCGCACAAGGGGAATGCGAGGGTGGCGACGTCGAATTGGGGAGCACGCGTCTGCTTGCTGAAGCGAAGATGGCCATCCCGAATGTGGCGAAGCCTGTCCACGCGGTGCTTGAAACATCTTTAGGGACGCCTTCCCGAACCGTCCGCGGACGCCTCGGGGAGGCGTCCCTGCCCCGCGATGACGGCACGGTTCATAACACGTGGGATTACTGGGTTTTTCCAAAGCGGGATAAACAAGACGGGACGGGTATCGCCGTCACCCCGACGCTTTTGCCTTTGCTGGAGAAACTCTACACGGGTCTCGTTGCCTTGGGAACTCCCGGTGCGGAGCAGGCAGGGCTGTTGATTTCCCAGGCGCGGTCACCCGATATCGATGCCGCGCTGGCCGCAGGCAAACGTGTTCTGCTCATCAACGGCACATCCGGCAAGCCGAATGTCAGTCTGGGGTGGTGGTCGATGGGGAACCAAGTAGGGACCGCGTTCGCAAAACATCCGGCTCTCGGTGACTTCCCGCACAACGGCACGCTCTCGCCGCTGTCGTTCCGGATATTGAAGCAGGGCAAGCCGTTGCCTTTCGAGGGGCTTCAGCCCGACGATATGCTGGTGGTGGGCGAGGGCGGCGGCGGGTACTTCCTCTATGCGGGTGGTGCCCGGAGCGGCAAGGGACGCGTGCTGATGACATTCGGACTGGATATCCTGTCGGGCACGCCCGAGGGCACTTGCCTTTTGGACGGGCTGATCCGCCATGTGCGTTCGGACGCTTTCAATCCGAAAGGCGTTGTGCAACTCTGACTCTGCCGTTCTCGAAAGTGACGGCGGGGAAACCGCTATGGAGGTTATTGGCCGCAATCCGAACCTCAGGCACGTGTTGGGCGGCGCAGGGTTTATCGCGCCGGGCGAAAGGGGGAATGTCGCGATGATCGGTGCGGGCGGACAGGGGATGTCCAATGTCAGGAGTCTGCTGAATGAGCCCGAGGCGCGGATCGTCGCGGTGTGTGATGTGGCCGAACAGAGCGACCTGCGAATGCTCCGGAATCGGATAGAAGAGGTTCTGGAAAGGATCCGCTGCGCAGGTTACGGGCACGTCGAAACGCAGGCGACCGGCCCTTGGTGTCCGCACGTCGATACGTCAAAAGATGATCCTCAAAAGTTTGTCCAGACCGTGAAGAAATACGGTTTCAAAGAGGTGACAGGTCTCTGGTCGCGCCACGGCGCCATTATACCTGATGCCAACTCGGAGATCTAAACCGGCTGCGAACGGTAAAGGGGACAGGACGATGAAAAGTTTCACGTATTTCAATCCGGTGAAGATCGTGTTTGGCAAGGGAATGATTGCTGAGATCAAAGATCTGATCCCTGAGGGGGTCAAGGTCATGCTGACGTACGGCGGCGGGTCGATTAAGAGGAACGGTGTCTATGATCAGGTGCGCCGGGCTCTGTCGGGACATACGGTGGTCGAGTTCGGAGGGATCGAGCCCAATCCGAGGTATGAGACCTGCATAAAGGCCGCTGCCCAGGCCAAAGACGAGGCTGTCGGGTTTCTGCTGGCGGTCGGTGGGGGGCTGTCTTGGACGGGACCAAAATGATCGCAGTCGCGGAACGGCTCGCCTGGCGTGGCGTTTTGATCGGCGAATACGGCGACCTCGGCGAGAAGGCGGTTCGCGAAATCGTCGCGCTGGCGAAGTGACCTCTCCCAACCTCTGTTGGACGCGGGTTTCTTTCAAGGAGGCGATCCGCAGCGTCTGACGCCTTTCCGCTGGTTTATCTTCAAAACTTGTCCTTGCGGGGGGGCTGAATCAAAGGTAAATTATAACCGTACTTTATTGAGTTGAGAAAAATCTTATGATGAAAAAGCTTTTTTGGGGTGATCCCCGCCAGGGTGCTTTTTTTAGGCGTATTGACTGGAACGCATTTTGGACGGCGACAGTTATCTCATTCCTTGTTTATTTTTTCACGCTTGGGCCTTCCGTGACCTTGGAGGATTCGGGCGAGTTGGCGGTGGCGGGGGATCACCTTGGCGTTCCGCATCCGCCCGGATATCCGATCTGGACGATATGTGCCTACCTGTTTTCACGGCTGTTCAGTTGGGTCACGTTCCGGGGGCAGCCGACTCCCGCATGGAGCATCTCGTTGATGTCAGCGGTGTTTGCCGCGCTGGCAGCCGGCCTTACGGCAATGCTGATTACGCGCTCGGCCTCGGACATGATGCGGGATGCGCATGAGGGCGAAGACGATTTTCAGCAAAGCGAAAGCGACCTGTTGTGCTGGGCGGGAGGCGTGGGCGGCAGTCTGGTGTTCGCGTTCAGCCCGGTCATGTGGTCGCAGGCGACCATTGTCGAGGTCTACACGCTCAACGCGCTGTTCCTCATGTGGATTTTTCTGCTGACCTATCGCTGGATGCGGTGTCCGACGGACAAAATTCTTTGGTTGACCGCCTTTGTGTTCGGGCTGGGGCTCACGAATTATCAGGTGCTGTTGCTCGCGGCTCTTCCGCTGGTTGTGATGATTTTCCTGAGGGACATCGGGTTGTTCCGTGATTTCCTGTTGGTGGGTATCCCGTTTCTGCTGACCGCGCATGTGCTGCAGATCGGTTCGCTCCTGCCTGCCGCGCCGGGGGCAAACGGCCCGGCGTATGCGAAGTTTATGCCGTTGTCCAGGGTTGCCGTACCGTCGATGGCCCTTTTGGTGGTGGGCGGCGTGTGCGTGGCCTTTGCTTTGATGTCAGTGCTGGTTCTGGATGCGTGCCGGAAAGTCAAGGGGCAGGGAGCGGGTGTCGAAAAGCAAAAAGCCACGGTGTGTGCGGCGTGTCTGGAAAAACTTGGCGGACTGAGTCAGAAGGGGGCGTGGGTCGCTGCGGGCGCGGCCGGTTTCGGCGCGATACTGGTTCTGTTTTCGGCAGCCGCCACGCGCGAGGTGACCGTGGCGTCGACGGACGCGCCGTTGCTGGCGCCTGGGGTTTACACCAGCGTTGCCGGATTAATTATCCTCGTTATCGCGTTTTGCCTAGGCGGTGCGTATGCGTATAAAGAACGCCTAGATGACAAGGAAACACTCCCGTGGCTGATTGCGGCAGGGGCGGCTTTTCTGGTCCTTTTTTTCCGGCTTTCTGCGATCAAGGGCGCCGTTATCCCTCAGGGATATATGGGGGCGCCTTTTGACTGGACGATCCCCACTGTCGGACTGGTGGGCGCATTGTTTGTTCTTTTCCTGTTCAGCGCGACGATTCCGCGCGGGGTGTTCTATGCGCTTCCTGTAGCCGCAGTCCAACTCGCCGTGTTTGTGCTGCTGCGTAAAGGCGGCATGAACGGCTTGACGCATCCGACTTCCTGGTGGTTCTGGTGGCCGGTCATCTGGAATTTCCTCGTCATCGGGCTGGCCTGGTTCATGTTGCCCAACGGGCGCAGCGTGGCGCTGACGACCTTTTTTGCCGAGTTGGGCGTCTCGTTCTATATCTACATGCCGATTGTCTCTGATTTGCGCAACCCTCCCATGAACTGGGGGTATCCCCGCACATGGGAAGGTTTCAAACATGCCATCACGCGCGGACAATATGAAAAACTGGTGCGGCAACACTGGGGTTCCTTCCGTTTACGCTGTGGAGTTTCAGGGTTGGGAGACGTCGTATCCGCGCGGTGTATGTGGCGACGGGGCTTTATCTGGTGACGTGCTTTTTTGTGGTTCTTTCCGAGCTGATGGGGGGGGAACCGCTGTGGCGCATGGACAAATTGCTGATCGGCCTGATTCTGTTGCTGTTGGTGATCGGCGCTGTCACTATCGTGTTACGCCAAGTGGAGGAGTTCGCTGTCAGGACATGGCGGGCGCACAACCTTTCTGAAGGGGTGACGGTCGGCCTTTCGCTCGCGGGCGTTATGGCCGTGATGGTTGTTTTTCTGGCGAAAGGGCTGATGCATATGCTGTCGGGCCCGGGCGAACCGGGGCTGAGTGTCAAAGTGAGTGCGCTCGTGTTGGCGCTGCTGATCCTGACGGCTTTGGGTGTGGGCTGGTATTACTTCCGGAAAATCGCCGAGAAAAAGGCGGATTTCCACTCGGACATGGATACGGTCACTCAGCAGTGGATGATCGCGACGGCGTCGGGATTCCTGGTGATGAGTGTTTTGCTGGTGGTTCTCGCGAACATTAAAGGAGACTTGCAGGACGCCTTTATCCAGAAGGTGAAGTTTGTGAGTTCGCACGGACTTTTCGCGATTTGGATCGGGTATGGGTTGGCTTTCGGTCTGACGTTGGGTAATCGGATTCTCAAGGCGCTGGTGCGCCGGGGCATCCTGCCGGCCCGGCTGCAGCCGTTGTTGCGGGCGGTTTTAGTGTGCGCGGGATTGCTTGTGGCTACGATCCCGATTTATGAAAACTATACCAACGAGTATTTGGTCTTCTCGATGAGTGGCGCGGAACAGAACGGGCACGATTTCGGCTGGCAGTTCGGCAACTATCAGTTGCGGGGGGCGGAAGCCATTATGGAAGAGTTGGAGGCGGATGAGGAACCCCTGCCCAACCCGCTCTTTCCGCCCGCAATGGAAACCAACGCCATCTTTTTCGGGGGTACGGATCCGGGGCGTTTTGTGCCGACGTACATGATCTATTCGGCGAAGGTGAGGCCCGACGTCTTTCTGATCACGCAGAATGCGCTCGCGGACAACACCTATATGTCCACCATGCGGGATCTTTACGGAAACCCGATCTGGATCCCGACACCGGACGACAGCGCGCGCGCTTTTCAGATATATGTCGATGAGGTGCAGTCCGGCAAACGGCCGAAAAACGCATCGCTCACGATCGAGAACGGCCGTGTGCAGGTGAGTGGCGCGTTGGGTGTGATGGAGATCAACGGCATTTTATGCGATATGATTTTTGCGAAAAATAAAGCCCGCCACGCTTTTTATATCGAGGAGAGTTATGTCATCCAGTGGATGTTCCCTTATCTTTCCCCGCATGGCCTGATCATGAAGATCAACGCCGAGCAGCAGCAGCTTTCCCGCAGCAACGTGGAGGACGACATGGCGTTTTGGGACTGGTATACGCGGAGGCTGCTGCGCGAAGCCGCTTTCCGGCGTGATCTTCCAGCCCAGAAATCCTTTTCCAAACTGCGTAGCGCAATCGCTGGACTTTACGCGGCGCGCGGGCTGCGGGCAGAGGCGGAGAAAGCCTTTCAGGAAGCCCGCACGCTTTATCCCGTAAGCCCCGAGGCCAATTTCCGGTTGGTTCAGGAGGTCTTGCTGCCCCAGGCGCGCTACTCGGAGGCCATTGACATTCTTGACGAGTACAACCGCCGTGATCCCAACAACGACCGCGGGTTCGGGTTTGTTGATTTTATTAAGCGGATACGCAACACAGAGGCCAAAGTCCGCATGCTGACGGAGAAGGCGCAACAGGCCAAAACACTCACGCCGGAAGATGCGTTCGAACTGGCGATCGCATATCGGGATCTCGGCCAGAACGATTCGGCCGCGAACTATCTTCAGCAGCTTGTCACGCTTCCCAACCTGCCCGTCACAAAACTTTTTGAGATCGGCTGTTTGCTGAGCAACCTCAAAAAGCCCGAGGCCGCCGTAAAAGCCATGGACCGTGTGGTTGAACAGATGCCGGCGAATATGCCCGCCGAACAGTTGCTCGAGATCGTGAAGGTTTATGGTGAGGCTGGGCAAGCCGACAAAATGTTTGCGCCGTTGTCGCGCTATCTTCAAGTTCGCCCGAACGATTGGCAGGCATGGCTCGACATGGCCACCCTGTGTGCGATGAAGCAACAGCAGCAGCAGATGCAGTTTGCCCTGCAGAGGGCACTTGAACTTGGAAAAGGGCAAGCGGCGCAACGCATTCAGGAAAACAACATTCTGCGGCAGGTCGCCGCGCCGTTCCTGCAACAGCTCATGCGGCAAGAGCCGGCCGGACTGCCGCCGATCGGCCCGGTACGGGGGCGTTGAGCATGGTTAAGACCGGTTTGTCAGGCGTCGGATGGCTGTTGGCTCTAACCGGTGTTGCGGCGTGCGCGTTGGCGTTGCGTATACCGTGTCTTGATCAGCGTCCGATGCATGGCGACGAAGCCAATCAGGCGGTGCGCACCGGTATTCTGCTTGAGACGGGAACCTACCATTATGATCCGACGGATCACCACGGCCCGGTTTTATATTTTGCCGCGCTGCCTTTTTGCCGTATGACAGCGGAAACGTTTGCCGAAACGACCGAATGGAATTACCGTCTTGTGCCGGTGTGCTTCAGTATCTTCACACTCTTTCTGATGTTGGGATTGGGATGTGCCAGAGACGGCGGACTTTTCCCAAACCGTACCGGCCTCTTTTGTTCGTTACTGCTCACTGCGTTATCGCCTGCAATGGCGTATTACAACCGCTTTTTTATTCAGGAGACGATGCTGGTCACCTTCCTGACGGGGATGTTAGTGTGTGGCCGGCTCTATGCGCATGCGCGGTCGGGAGCGGAGGCCCAACAGGAAGGTACGGCAAACTCATTAACGGGTACAGCCTGGTACGCGATCGGATTCGGCCTGTTCGCGGGACTGGCGGCTGCGACCAAAGAGACGGTTGTCCTTTCGTTTTTTTCCATGTCGGTTGCGGCCATTGCGGTATTCGGTTGGCGGGGGGTGCGTGCGGCATGGAACGTGCGTCATGCGGCGTTGGCCATAGGGTCGGCGGCGGTTGTTGCGGTTGTGTTGTTCTCTTCTTTTTTCACTTATCCGCAAGGGGTGTATGAAGCGTTGGTTTCAACGGTTCCCGCCTACCTTTCACGTGCCACGGTGGTCACCGAGCATCAACACCCGTGGTGGTTCTACCTGAAAACCATGTTTTGGTTCAAATACGGTCGCAGTCCGGTCTGGAGCGAGGCGGGGTTGCTTGTCCCGGCACTGCTGGCGGCGGTTGAGGCCGTATGGCCGCGCAGGCGGGATGCAGAGGCGTCGCGCCGTGCCTGTTTTGTCCGTTTCGTAGTGGTTTACACGCTCGTGCTGACTGGGGTGTATTCCGCCATTCCATATAAGACGCCGTGGTGTATGCTCTCGTTTCTTCACGGGTATATCCTGCTGGCAGGTGTGGGGATCGGTGTCGCAGTGGACTGGCTGTGCCGGCAAACACGGCCGGTATCCCGCGTGGCCGGTTTGGCGGCAGTGGCCGTACTGGTTGGCGGGGTGGCGTACCGGCAGGCCAGGATGGCAGGCCGTGCCTGTTTCACTTGGGCAGCTGACCCGCGGAATCCGTTTGTCTATGCGCACACCGGAACCGACGCGATGAATCTGGTCGCTGCCGTCGAAGAGGCGGCGAGTAAGGCACAAGGGTACGAAACGCTGATAGCTGTCGCCGTGCCGACACCCGACACATGGCCTTTGCCCTGGTATCTGCGCAAATACAAGCGGGTCGGTTATTGGACGCGCGTAGAGCAGATTCCTGAGACCGTGAAACCGGCCATCGTGATCGTAGCCGCAGATCAGGGTGATGTGGCGGACGAACGGTTCGGACAGGGAAAGCGAGCCTCTTTTTATGGCATCCGGCCGGGTGTGTTGTTGAACGTGTTTGTGCCCAGCCCGTAGTTTCCCGATTAGTGGGATGCGGTGCTCCGCAACCACTCCTCAGTTATAGAGTCTGCTGAACTTCGGGAACGACCGTGTGCGGCATGTCGATGCCATGTGCCCGGACAGGGCACACTCAAAACGGGCAGGTATAAATTTAATTGTGGTGCGTTTCCGTGGTTTATTTTTCCCTGTACTTTTTAACGGAGCATGGGATAATCATTTTTTATACGTTGCATTTGGAGACAGAGTGTATGGGCAAGGAAATGCCGGGTTTCAGTAGCGGTGTGACGGGTACTTACGAGGCTCCTAAGGTGAAGAGGGTCGTTTTGGACGAGGACGGCAATGATGTCGGCACGGCATCGCAAAGGACGGGAGCCGGCGCGCCCGGCTCGTTCCCGGCGCGGTAACGTGTATTCGCATGCGACGCTTGACATATGCATACGGGCACGGCGATCAACCATGTTCGCGAATGACACCACAAAGCGTTATGTTCTGACTATCGCCGATGTACGGTTCGTACTGTCAGGATCGTTGGATGTTGCGGCATTTTCCCCATTCTTTCAAACCTTCTGGCACGATTCCGTCACGGCCGATCTGGACTGCGAACTCTCCTGCCGCGGCCCTGATATGGAGTGTGCGTCGGAACCTCCAGACCCCGGCACACCGTGGTCGTTCACGGTCTGCAAAGATTCCTGCCAAGTCATCAGGCGCGGCCCGACAGGCGAAACGCTCTACCGGATTACCGGTTCATTCGCCTTCGACCAGGTCTCGATTGCCTGGAATCCCTTGCGCTTCGCCGACTTCTACACCTCTTATGAGAATGCGTGGAGCACCGGATTAGGGTTGTCGCTGCTCATGTTGCGCCTGCGCGCGCGCGGCGGTCTGGTTCTGCACGGTACAGCCGCCGAAGTGGACGGGCAGGGCATTCTGTGTGTGGGGATCTCGGGCAAGGGCAAGAGCACGCTTGCACGGTTGCTCGATGCCGCCGGCTGCACGGTGCTGACGGATGAGCGCCCGGTTCTGAGGCAGTGGCCGCCGCCCGAAGACGGCGCAACGCCTTCAAAGGACTTCCGCGTGTACGGTTCGCCCTGGCCCAGTTCAGCCGGTTTCGCCCGCAACGCGTGGGCGCCCCTCCGGCGCATCTATTTTCTCGAGCATGGCGCGACGGACCGGCTCGCGCCCTTGCCGCCGCGCGACGCCGTCAGCCGCCTCGTCCATGTGGCGACCATTCTCTGGCAGGATCCGGCCCTCCTTGACCCTTGCTTGGCCACGGTTGATGCGCTTCTGCATACTGTTCCTTGCTCCGTGTTGTCTTTCAGGCCTACTCCCGCTGTTGTGGACGTGATCCGGGAGGATGTGCGGCGACCGGTGGGGGGGGCACGCGCATGACGCGCACGCACATCCGTGTTCTCGCGTTCTCGCTTGGGCGTGCGCTGCGGATGGTGTGGCGCAGTGCTCCGCGGCTGGCGCTGGCGCAGGTCGTGCTGACCGCGGCACAGGCGCTGCTGCCGCTGGTCACGCTGTATGCGCTCAAGCGGGTGGTGGATGCGGCGACCGTCGTCGTGCGCACGCTGCCCGCCGCCCGCGGGGTCGGCGAAACCCCGTGGGGGCTGCTGTTGCACAACTCCGCTGGGCGCGATGTGGCGGTCTGGCTCTTTATCGGGGCAGCGGCCATCGCCGGTAACGCTTGTCTGCGGGTGCTGGCCCAGTGGGTCGCTGAACAACACGCCATGGCTGTAAGCGACCGCGTGCACGCCGATTTGCACAGCAAACTGTTGTCTGTGGATCTGGCTTTCTTCGAAAACAGCGGCGAACAGGACCGGCTGCATCTCGCGCAGTCGGAGGCCATGACGCGGCCGATTAGCATACTGGGAAGTTTATTCCAAATCCTGCAAGGCTCAATCGGTTTTTGTGGCGTGCTCCTGTTGCTGTCGGCGTTACAGCCTTGGGTCGCGGTGGCACTGGCATTGGCAGGCGTACCCGCGCTGTTCGTACGCCTGTTCCGCGGACGGCGCTTTTATGAGTGGCGGCGCAGCCTTGCGCCGCTGGAACGCGAGGCCGGCTATTTTCACCATGTGCTGACCGATGGCGATTATGCCAAAGAACTGCGATTACATGGGTACGGTGATTTTTGCCGCACGCGCTTTGCCTCCGTGCGCGGGAGGCTCCGTGACGCAAGGCTGGTCTGGCGACGCTATGTGCTCTCGCGCGAACTGGTGATGCAGTTCGTTGTGCTGGCGGTCACGGCGGCGTTGCTTCTCTGGATGAGCAGCCGGTTGCTCGCCGGCACGCTAACGCTCGGCGCGCTCGTGATGTACGCGCAGGCTCTGCAACGCGGCCAAAGCCAGCTCGGCTTGCTGGCGAGTGCGGCGGCCGACGTCTACCAGTCCGCGCTGTTTCTCCAGGCTTTCGAGGAACTCATGGGGCTGCCGGAACGCGTCGTCGCTCCTGCCGTCCCTCGCGCCGTACCCGCCCCGCTACGGCAGGGTATCGTGTTCGACCATGTCGGGTTCACCTATCCCGGTACCGACCGGCCCGTGTTGCGCGACCTCACCTTTGCCCTCCGTCCGGGCGAGTGTACGGCGATCGCCGGTGCGAACGGCGCGGGCAAGTCAACCCTCGTCAAATTGCTCTGCCGCCTCTACGATCCTACCGCCGGGCGGATCCTGGTGGATGGCGTTGACGTGCGCGAACTCGATCCAGCGGATTGGCGTCAGCGGATCGGCGTGCTCTTTCAGGATTTTGGCCGCTACCAGCTCACGGTTGCAGAGAACATCTGGATCGGCGATCCGCACGGCACGGCGGAGGATCCGCGCGTTGCCGCGGCCGCGCATCACGCCGGGCTGGATGAGGTCGTGCGGAACTGGCCGCAGGGGCTCGCCACACCGCTGGGCCGCTGGTTACACGAAGGCACGGAGCCGAGCGCCGGCCAATGGCAGCGCATCGCCCTGGCGCGCACCCTGCTGCGCGATGCGGAACTGCTGATCATGGACGAACCCAGCAGCGCGCTGGACGCGCAGACCCAGCGCGAGGTTGTCCGCATGTTGGAGGCAGACGCCGTTGGCCGCATGGCACTGGTGGTTACCCACCGCCCGGAGATGTTGGACTGGGCACAGCGTCTGATCGTTTTGCGCGAAGGCGCCGTAGCGGAAGACGGAACACCTGCCATGCTGCGGTCTGCCGGCGGCGAATTTTCGAGGCTTTTCTCCGGCTGAGCGTATGGGAAGTTAGGCATGAGTGGTTGGAGTTTCGACATCCCGGAATTGACGGCTGCACAGCGCGAGTTCTTGCTCGTGTTGCGGGCAGCCGTTAACGGTCACGCACCGGCCGAACCTCCCTCAGACTGGGCAGCGGTTTTGGATCTGACGTCCGCGCATCAGGTGGACGCTTTCCTCTATCCTTGCGTGCAGGCATGGCCTCGGTCTTGCCAGCCCTCCGTTGCGCTGATGGCGCGTTGGAGAGCCTCGTTTCTGAGTGCGGCAGGCCACTACACGCGTGCGGCTGCTCAGGCGGGCGAACTGTTGGCAGCCCTGCACGCTGCGGGGATCCGCGTCATTCCGCTCAAAGGCCTCTGGTTGGCGGAGCGCGTCTACGAAGACGGCGCTTATCGGCCGATGTGCGACATCGACCTGCTGGTTCCCGCCGAAGAACTCGCCCTCGCCCGCGCGGCCGTCGGGCGCCTCGGCTATACGACGACCGATTACTATCAACGCGAGGCGTGTAACAAGCATACGCATTACCGGAAACCGGGCACGCCGCTGCCGCTCGAGTTGCACTGGCGCTTATGGCTTCCAGACGCCGAAGCCGCCGCCGATCCCGACTTGGCTCACATGTGGACGGGGCTGCATGAAGAACGTCTACACGGTGTGCCCGTGCTTGCCTTCCCCCCGGAACGTCAGTTGGTCTACTTGACGCAACATATTCTGCAACATTTCTTGACCGTACCCTTGAGAGCTTATTTAGACCTGATCCTGCTGTGCCGCCGCTACGCCCCGCATCTCGACCCGTCCCGACTGGAGGACGAAGCGCGCGCGCGGAGGTGCGTGTCCGGGACAAGATTTGTCCTGCGGCTTGCGGGCGATATCTGGGCGGTTCGCCCGCCCGCATTTCTGGAGGCATTCTTAACAGCCTGCAGCGCGTGTGAAGAGGAGCGACGCGCTGCGCTGTGTGCCGCAGTTCAGTTGGATCAGGAAAGCTGCCGGATCACTTCATCATTGGCGGAGTTTTATCGGGCGTCTTGGCTTCGCCGCATGAGGATCGGACTCTCGTGCTTGGCCTGGCCTCCCGGGGAAATCCGCGAGCTCTACCCGCGGGCAGTGCGGCGTTTTGGGCTGGCCGGAGGCTATGCCGCGCGGTGCGCCGACCTTGTTTGCCGTCATGGCCGCGCCTTACGGAGAAAGCCCGGAGACGGCGAGGGTGTCCACACCCCTCTCGCAAACTTCACCGCCCGGCAGGCGCTTGCGACGTGGATCCAGACCCAGGATCGGCGCGGGGAAAATTGAGAGGGCGCGGGGAGGGGCCGGTGTTTGACGCGCACACACATTTGCAGGACAGCCGTCTGGCGGCGGTGTTTGACGAGGTGGTCGCTGAGGCCGCCCGTGCGGGTATCACCGGCGTATGTTCATGCGGCACGGCACCCGGCGATTGGGGGGCGACGGCCCGTTTGGCCTGTTCGGCGCTCCCCTTCACGGTTGTTCCGGGTTTTGGTGTGCACCCATGGCACACGCTCCGCCTGCCGCCCGATTGGCTGGCTTGTC
Source organism: Lentisphaerota bacterium (assembly GCA_022839525.1). The sequence continues at coordinate 11,474 of JALHET010000009.1, read as the reverse complement.
TGGAAGAACACCTTGCCGCCCATCCGGGTGCGGCTCTCGGTGAGATCGGCTTGGATGGTGTGCGCGGCGATGTGCCGTCCGAACGGCAGGAGGGAGCCTTGGTCTTGCAACTGGGGTTGGCCGTGCGCCTTCAGCGTCCGGTCGTGGTTCATGGGGCGCGTGCGTGGGAACGGCTGCTGGAAGTCTTGAAGCCGTTCGCGCGGGATTTGCCGGGGATTATGGCGCACGGGTTCGGCGGTTCGGCAGAACAACTCCGCGTTTTTTTGGGCTTGGGCGGTTTCGTGTCGGTTTCCGGTTCGGTCTGCAACCCGCGGGCCGGAAAAATCCGGGAGGCGGCGTGCAGGATACCCGATGACCGTCTGCTGGTCGAGACGGATACGCCGGATCTCTTCCCGGCGGGTGGGGCGTCGGCCGGCTCTGGCCGGGGCGGAAAACCGCTGAATCAGCCGGCAAACTTAGCCCGCGTCCTGACTGAACTTTCGGCCTTGCGCAACGTGTCGCCGGAAACCCTTGCCGTGCTTACCCGCGCCAATGCGCAGCGGTTTTTCTATGGCCACACCGGTATTAGCGGGCGGCGATAAAGATTTGTAACTCCTTTGCCGAATGTGAGTTACGCCGTATGAGACGGGACGCGCCCGATAGGCCTGCTTGTCAGACGCCGGGGAATATGCTATTTACCACACTTCAACAGAAACAGGCGGATGATGGATTCCTGTGAAGTGAGGGCGTTGTGACGGAGCGAGAGGCTTTAATCGCCTTGAATCAGGTGCCGGGTGTAGGTGCCGTTACCGTGAAGCGGATGGCCGAGAGATTCGGTTCGTTGGCGGCTGTTTTCGAGGTGTCGGAAAATGATTTGCTGGGTGTGCCGGGGATCGGTGTGGACCGCGCGCGTCAATTCTATGCGGAATTGAAGCGGGTGCGCGCCGATGACGAGTTGGAGCGCGCCGAGAAAAAGGGCATAAAATTGGTGACGTGGGCGGACGAGGGCTATCCCCCGTTGCTCAAGCAGATCGCAGACCCGTCGCTGGTGCTCTACGTGGCGGGCGACGTGGCGGCGCTGGACGCGCCGGCGGTGGCCGTTATTGGCACGCGCCGGCCGACCGTGTACGGGCGCGAAACGGCAAGGCGTTTCGGTTTTCAATTGGCAGGCGCGGGCTATGTGGTCGTCAGCGGGTTGGCTACGGGTATCGACACGGAGGCGCACACGGGCGCGGTGCAGGCCAAGGGCCGCACCGTGGCGGTGCTCGGCGGGGCGTTGGATTGTCTCTTTCCGAAAGAGAACGCGGGGTTGGCGCGTGAGATCGTGGCCAACGGCGGCGCGGTGGTCTCCGAATACCCGTTCGGGCGCCAGCCGGACCGGCAGACGTTCCCGATGCGCAACCGGATCGTGAGCGGGCTCAGCAAGGGTGTGCTGGTGATCGAGGCGCCCTACAACAGCGGCACGCTCATCACCGTGGATCAGGCGCTCGACCAGAACCGGGTGGTGATGGCGGTTCCGGGGCGCATTGACTCGCCCGCGTCGCAGGGGTGCCACAAGTTGTTGCGCGAGGGCGCGCGGCTTGTGACCCTGGCGGAGGATGTGATCGAGGAGATTCAGGATCTGGTGGCCGGCATGAAGCGGGAACCCGTTGCGCGCGGGGGGAGTCGGCCGGCAAACGGGCCGGATGCCCGGCCCGCCTGTGTCCTCACGCCGGAGGAACGGTCGGTGCTGGCTCAGGTCGAGGCAGAGGGCACGCCTGTGGATGTGGTGGTGCGCGGCAGCGGGTTGGATGCCGGGACCGTGAACGCGATACTGGTTGGGTTGCAGATCAAGCGGCAGCTCAGGCTGTTGCCCGGAGGGCTGGTGGCGCGGGGACGGAGCGGTTAGCCGGTTTTGGGTGTGACGGAAGGGTCTGTCACGTTTTAGGGTGATGGTTTGATTTTAAGGAAACGAACATGGGAAAGAAACTGGTGATTGTCGAGTCGCCTGCGAAGGCGAAAACGATCGGGAAAATTTTGGGCTCCGGCTACGTGGTGAAGTCCTCGGTCGGCCACATCCGTGATCTGCCCGAACGTACGCTAGGGGTCGATATCGAGCGCGGGTTTGCGCCGAAATACGTTTTTTCAAAAGGCAAGGCCAAGGTGATCGCCGAGCTGAAGAAAGCGGCCAAGGCGTGTGACGAGATTTACCTCGCCCCCGATCCGGACCGCGAGGGGGAGGCGATCGCGTGGCATCTGCAGGAGACGTTGGCGGACGTGGCCAAGGGCAAGCCTTTCCACCGCGTGATGTACAACGAGATCACGCCGCGGGCGGTGAAGGCCGCCTTTGAACAGCCGGGAGAGATCGACATGCAGCGCGTGGACGCGCAGCAGGCGCGCCGCGTGTTGGACCGCATCGTGGGGTACATGGTGAGCCCCATGTTGTGGCGCCGCCTGAAGCGGGGGCTGAGCGCGGGGCGCGTGCAGTCGGTGGCGCTGCGGCTGGTGGCCGAGCGCGAGCGCCTGATTCAGGCGTTCAAGGTCGAGGAATACTGGGTGTTGGGCGCGAACGTCCGGCGTGCGACAGAGCCGCTCGACCCCTTCGCGATCAAACTGGTGCGGGTGGACGGTGAGAAAGCCTCGGTTTCCTCGGAGGACGCCGCGAAGGCGTTGCTTGCCGATTTCGACGGGAGCGCGTTGAGGGTGAAAGATGTGCGGATCCGCGAGACGACGCGCCGGCCGCTGCCGCCCTTCATCACCTCGACGCTGCAGCAGTCGGCGTCCAATGCGTGCGGGTTCTCTCCGAACCGCACGATGAGCCTGGCGCAAAAACTCTACGAGGGCGTGAGCCTCGGTTCCGGCGGGCCGGTGGGTCTGATCACCTATATGCGTACAGACTCCGTCAACGTGGCGCGCGATGCGCAAGCCTCGGCGCGGGCGTTCATCACCGAGGCGTACGGCGCGGCGTACTGTCCCGAAACGCCAAACTTCTTTAAGAGCCGCGCGGGCGCCCAGAAGGCGCACGAGGCGATCCGCCCGACGGACGTCGGGCGCACTCCGGAGAGCCTGAAGGGGGTTTTGGATGCGCCCGCGCTGAAGCTTTACGACCTGATCTGGCGCCGTTTTGTGGCCAGCCAGATGGCGGCGGCGAAGATTGCGCAGAAAACGGTGGAGATCATTCCGGTCAAAGAGGGGATGTCGCACACGTATGTGTTCATGGCTTCCGCCTCCGACGTGCTGTTTGACGGGTTCCTCAAAGTCATGGCGCTCGATATCCGCAAGAAGAAACCGGAAGAAGAGGACTCGGAAGAGGAGGCGGATGAGGTGGAACGGTTGCCGCCGTTGGCGGTGGGCGATCCGCTGGTCACGCTGGAGTGGCTGAGTGACCGCAAAGAGACAAAGCCCCCGGCACGGTTCAGCGAGGCGTCGCTGATCCGCGCGCTCGAGGCGAACGGTGTGGGGCGCCCGTCAACGTACGCGTCCATCATTGAGACGCTCAACGCGCGCGACTATACGACGCGCGAGAAACGGCAATTGACGCCGACCCCGCTGGGGCTTGAGGTGAACGACCTGCTGGTGGGGAAACTCGAACAGCTCTTCGATGTCGGGTTCACCGCGAAGATGGAGGAGAGCCTTGACATGATCGAGGCGGGGGGCGTCGAGTGGGTGTCCATGATGGAAACGTTCTTCCAGCGCTTCAAACACTGGATGGAACTGGCCAAGGAACCGCCGGCGGACATGGGCAAGGTTTCGGCGGTGCTGGGGCTGCTGGAACAGGTGACGGAGTGGGCACCCGAGGTGCAGCGCGGCAACAGCAAGCGCACCTATAGTGACGAGCGGTTTGTCGGGTCCGTGCGCGAGCAGATCGAAAAAGGTGAGAAGCCGGTTTCCGACAAACAGCTTGTGGCGCTCGCAAAGATCGCCATCCGGTACCGCAGTCAAATCCCGCAGGCCGAGGAGTCGCTGGGTGCGCTGGGCTTTGGCGATGTGGTCGCAAGCGACAAGGCCGCGCCGAGCAATGAGGAGTCCATGCGCCGCTTCGCGGTGCTGAAGGGTGTCGAGCTGTCCGAACGCCAGGCGGCGTTCGTCGCGTCGCTTCAGCAGCAGGCTGCGAGCGGCCGGAAACTGAGCGAAAAGCAACTGGCCGCGATCGACCGCATTATCACGCAAAACGCCGCGCAGATCGACAATTATGAGGAGGTCAAACACGCGTTGCAGCTGAGCGCGGCCGAGGCTGCGCAGCCGCCGGACACCGAAAGCCCGGTGCTGATGGAAATGCTGGGGCAGGTGACGCAGTGGCAGGCGCCGGTGAAGCGCGGGAAAGTGACCTTTGACGATCAGGCGTTTTTTGCCAGCCTTTCGGAGCAGTTCAACCGCAAACGCTCGCTTTCGCCACGCCAGCGGTACGCCATGAAACGCATGACGTTCCGCTATAAGGCGCAGATTCCCGCGTTTGACCGTTATGCCGAACAGCTCGGCCTGAACAACAAAAAGGGTAAGGCCGGGAACGCAAAGGAAAAGGGCTAGGACGCCCGGCGGCCAACGCAGAATGCCGAACACCGAACGCCGAACACCGAAGTTATGGACAAGGACGAGGACGTTTTTTACGAAAAGGAGGTGCGGTTCGGCGGCACGCCGCCCGAACCGATGCCGAACCGTGCGGATGCGGCGGCCGATCCGCGGGTGGCACGCTTCAAAGGTTACCTGCTTGCGGAGCGCAACGCTTCCGGACATACGGTGGGCGGTTATCTTCAGGACATCGGGCAGTTTGCGGCCTTCGTGTGGCCGGACGCCGCAGCCGTGAAACCGCCGTTCGATTGGATGGCGCCTGACCGCGAACAGGCCCGCGCTTTTCTGGCCGCGTTCCACCGCGGGGGGCACGCGCCGACCACCACGCGCCGCAAGCTGTCCTCGCTCCGGACCTTCTACCGTTATCTCGGGCGTGAGGGAGAGGGTGCGTCCAATCCCTTTGCGGGATTGCGCGGCCCGCGGCTGGGGCGGCGCTTGCCGGTCGTGCTGGGCGTGAAAGAGGTCGAGGCTCTTTTGGCCGCGCCGCTTGCGGGGTTAGATGCGGAGCGCGCGAAGCAGGGCGGCAGCGTGTCTCCGATGAAGGAATATGCGGCGCTGCGCGATACGGCGATCTTTGAGGTTCTTTACAGCACGGGCTGCCGCATCAGCGAGATCGCGGCGTTGACGTGGGGGGACATCCGTTTTGAACAGGGCACGACCATTGTGGAGGGGAAGGGGCGCAAAGAGCGGCTCTGCGTGTTAGGGCGGCCCGCGTGCGGGGCGCTAAGGAAACTGCGCGACATGGCCAAAGCCCTCTGGCCCGACGGGGCGGGCGATGGAGCGGCTCTTTTCCTGAACCGCGTGGGAGGCGCCCTGACCAACCGCTCGATCGAGCGTCAGATGAAGGTCTGGCTGCGTGCGGCGGGGTTGCCGCCTGAAATCACGCCGCACAAGCTGCGGCACAGTTTCGCCACGCACCTGTTGGATGCGGGGGCCGACCTGCGCAGCGTGCAGGAGATGCTCGGACACGCCAGCCTTTCCACCACGCAGATCTACACCCACGTCTCCATCGAGCGCCTCAAGGATGAGTACGGCAAGGCGCACCCGCGCGCGTGAAACGAACGTCCGGTAAAAACCTTTCATAACGTCTCAAACGGGTTATGCACGCCGATGCCGGTATACTTGGCCGTGTGCAGGTAGATTTCCGTTGTGGATATGTCCGCATGCCCCAGCAGATCTTGAACGTCTCGGCATCCGGCGTCTTCCCTGTCTGCCGCAACCAGTACCGGAACTTTACGATCGCTTCGCGATAAGGCTTGCGCAAATCTGGCGGAAGAGTCTCCGCCAGAACCTGCTCCCAATCATCAAACACGATTATAAGAGCGTCCATGCCGTCCTCCAAGTAGGCTTTATGCGGCTTCTTAGATGCCTTTAAATAAATCAATAAACCCTCGCAAAGACTGCTTCAACAGTTTTCATAAAGCCTACCTCACAGCACAGGCAAGCCCAAAGATTAACGTCGTCTTGCCGGGCAACAAAATGTGCGCTTGACCGTCTTTGTTACAGCCTTTATCATTCTCAATGTTGACTGGGTCTACGCCATTTCGGGGGGTAGGCTCAATAAGTACTGTCCGGCACACACAAATGAAAAGAAGACAGGCAATAGCGAATATCGGCATGCTGATTTTGCTTCTTTTCCTGAGGCTCTACCGCAGCTACTCCTCAATTGATGGCATCTCTGGAATGTTATGGGGGGCGTTGCCTGGTTTCGATGACACAGTCTACGCCCCAGGCTACACAGACAAAGGGCTTCAGGATGATTGAGGTTGGCATGACACGAGCCCAAGTCTACAAGGCAATTGGCTCACCTCTGAACGCATGGACGAACACGGACAACTCCATAAGTGAGCGTTGGGGCAAGAGACCTCTTGATTCCAATTTCAGGAAAAAGGGGAAAACAGAGAATGTCATACCCATCAGTTGACCAGTTACAGAAGGTTCTGACCGAGAAGGTCTTCCACTACGCCAAGGACTCGAAGAAGGCCGCTGGTCGAGCACTCGGCACCCTCGTCGAAATCATCACGTTCTACTCGCTCAAGGCGTGGGGTCTTGAGCGGAATGTTGCGATAGAGAAACCGCTACCAGAGTTTGGGAACGACGACATCACGCACAACGTCGAGTACAGTCTTCATCCGTCAACTCCCCTCGTTACGGTAGACTTCGACCGGGATAGCCTGCCCATCACGGCGCGCAAGATTGCCAAACTCGCAGAGGTTGCCGCCTTGTCGTTCCCTGCGGAGTCCATCAAGACCACTGCCCTCCTGAGCAACGACTTGGTTCTTCGGAACTCGTGCACGGTCTGCGATTGCGGCGAGACGTTCCTTAACGCCTACCTTGACAACCTCGGCAAGAAGACCGGACGGTACTCCGTTGCCACACTCCGTCGCCGTCCCTTCGCCATTCTCGAGTGTAAACGTGTCGGCGTCGAGGAAGGCATGCGGAAGGGACCTCAGACGATTGAGAAGGCAAAGCAGGGTGCCTACGTTGCCCGAACGGTGTCTGCCTTGCAGAAGATCAGATTGACCGATGGTAGCATGGGCGGTCTCATTCAGAAACGTGACGGGTCGTTTCGACATGGCGACTACTACAAACTCATGGCCGAGATCATTGCGTCGCGTGATCCAGAACTGCTTTCACGCTTCATCTTGACCGTCGGCGTTGTCAGCAATCACGGCAACTGGTTCACGTCGGAAAACCACAACAAGGAACTGAAGGTGCTTGCCCAGTCTTACGACTGGTTGTTGTTCTTGACCGACGCTGGCATTGCCCAATTCATTGACGAATTGCTGCTCCACCCAGCCGCTGAGCTTGGCGCAGCCCGGAAAGCGTTTCTTGCCAGCTACACCGGTAAGAAGGGCGTAAACCAATTTACGAAGGTCCAAGTTTCTCTGGCGGCTGATGCCGCCCTTCAATCCTACTTCAGGTCGAAAGCCAGCACGATTGAAGGGTGGTTCAATATCATAGCCCCCGCAGGCAAGAGCCTGGCGGTTCTGAAAGATGAACTGAACACACTCAAAGGCAAGAATTGGCAGGAGATTCACGCATGACAGCCGGACGGACACTGAACACACTCAGTCAGGAGTGGGGAACGCCGGAGAAGTACGTCAGTGCGGTGCGTGAGTTCTTCGGTGGGTGCATCGCCCTTGATCCCTGCTCCAATGAGTATTCGATCGTGCAAGCGGAAACGGAATATCGCCTTCCGCAGCATGATGGACTCCGCGAGACTTGGAATTTTCCAACGATCTACGTGAATCCACCATACGGAATAGACAAAGAACGTGGCACCTCGATCAAGAAATGGTTGTGCCGCTGTGCCACGGCGCACAAAGAATACAAGTCCGAAGTTCTGGCCCTTGTGCCGGTTGCCACCAACACGGGACACTGGAAGAACAACGTTTTCGGCAAGGCAACGGCAGTTTGCTTCCTGTACGACACCCGACTGAAGTTTCTCGTCAATGGACAGAACGGCGGCAAGGGCGCACCGATGTCCTGTGCGATGGTTTACTGGGGCAAGGACTTCGACAAGTTCTTTTCCATCTTTGCCAAGTTCGGTGCCGTCATTGACCTGCGCCCATTGAAAGGCAAGAAGTTCGGTGAGCGCTCGGAAAACGGGCAGATTGACTTGATCCCGGAAGAGAAACCAGAAGAGGAAGGCTAACAAGGTGGTGGAACATTACGGTGCATAGCCGCGCCGAGGTTCACCGCCGGTGTTGGGCGAAGAAAAAAATCCCCCTGTTTTCGTCTAAGAATCCGGTTGCGCAGAAAATGCGGCAGAAGGTATACTAAAAACCAATTTTATGCTTTGGAGTTGCCTCTCATGTCAGCAGATAAAACACTACCCTTCACACTCGCCCAGCTTGAAGAGATTGAAAAAACGCATCCGACCCCTTTTCACCTTTACGACGAGCGCGGCATCCGCGCCAATGTGCGGCGTCTCAAAGGCGCCTTTGCGTGGAACCCGGGATTCAAGGAGTATTTCGCGGTTAAGGCGTGCCCCAACCCCTTCCTGATGAAGATCCTGAACGAGGAGGGGCTCGGCATGGATTGCAGCTCGCTGCCGGAGCTGTTGCTTTCTCAGCAGGTCGGCGTCACGGGCGAGGGGATCATGTTCACCTCGAACGACACGCCCGCAGGCGAGTTTGTCAAAGCGAAGGCGCTCGGCGCTATCATCAACCTCGACGACCTGACGCACATCCCGTTTCTGGAGGCGTGCGCCGGGTTGCCTGAACAGGTGTGCCTGCGCTACAACCCGGGCCCTCTCAAGGGCGGGAACGCGATCATCGGCAACCCCGAGCAGGCCAAGTACGGGTTCACGAGAGAACAGCTTTTTGAGGGGTACCGCCTGCTGAAGGAGAGGGGTGTCAAGCGGTTTGGCCTGCACACGATGGTGGCCTCGAACGAGCTGAACCCGCAGTATTTTATCGGCACCGCTGAAATCCTGTTTGACCTTGCGGCTGACCTGTCGCGCGAAGTCGGTATCACGTTCGAGTTTGTGAACATCGGCGGCGGCATCGGTATCCCGTACCGGCCTGAACAGCAGGCGGTGGATTTGGAGGTCGTGAGCCGCGGCATCCGGAAAGCGTATGAGGAGCGTTTGCTGGCCCAGGGACATCCCGCGATCAAGCTGTATATGGAATGCGGGCGCATGATCACAGGCCCTTACGGCTTCTTGGTCTCCCGCGTGCGTCACATCAAGACGACCTATAAGAACTACGCCGGGCTTGACGCGTGCATGGCTGACCTGATGCGGCCCGCGCTTTATGGCGCGTACCACCATATCTCCGTGCCTGCCAAGGCGGGGCTGCCGTGTGACACGCTTTATGACGTGACAGGCTCGCTCTGCGAAAACAACGACAAATTCGCGATCGACCGCCTGTTGCCGAAGCTCGCCGCAGGCGATCTTCTGGTCATCCATGACGCGGGTGCGCACGGCCACGCCATGGGATTCCAGTACAACGGCAAACTGCGCTCGGCCGAGTTGCTTTTGCGGGAGGACGGGCGCGTGGTGCCGATCCGGCGCGCGGAGACGCCTGCGGATTACTTCGCGACGCTGGATTTTGACGCATTGGCATCGTTCAAGGTCTAGCGCCGCCGTGATGCCTCTGCCCTCCCGAGGGGCACACACGTTTTTAGGTGGGCCGGCAATAAACCCCCTGGCGATCCGTTTAAGGCCACATGCCGTTAGTGGACCAAACGCACATAAGGAGTCAAAACGATGAGTAAATTCTGTTTCGCCGCTTTCGTGGCGATGGTGATGGGTGTTTCCGCATACGTGAAGGCGCAGCCTGAAAAGGGTGCGCGAGACGGGTTCCCGAAACGTGTGAACGCCAATGCCGAAGCCATCAAGGCTTTCGACAAAGACGGTGACGGGAAGCTGAACGATCAGGAGCGGGCGGCCATGCGCGAGCAGATGCGCAAGAACCGCGAGAAGATGTTCGACACGAATGGCGACGGGAAGTTGGATGACACGGAAAGGGCCGCCATGCAGGAAGTCCGCAAAGCTAACGTAAAGAAGTTTGACACGGACGGTGGCCGGAAGCTGAACGATCAGAAACGGGCGGCCATGCGCGAGCAGATGCGCAAGAACCGCGAGAAGAGGTTCGACACGAATGGCGACGGGAAGTTGGATGACACGGAAAGGGCTGCCATGCAGGAAGCCCGCAAAGCTCAACTCAAGGAGTTTGACAAGGACGGTGACGGTAAACTCAGCGTTGAGGAGCGCAAGGCCATGCGGGAGACCCTTATGAAGCGCCATCAGGGCAAGGATAAGGCGAAGGAAGCCGTTGCGGCGCCAGCAACCTGACGGTGTGTTTTTTGTCTGTCTGACGGGCCGTTCCGCGGCCCGTCTTTTTTTTGAGTGGGACGTGCAAAAGAAGTTTGCGGAAAGGGGGGGGAAGAGCATATACTGTCTTCCCGGTCAACGGTTATCGTTTGGCCGGTTTTTTATTTTCACAGGCAGGGCATTTCAATTGCGCGAAAGTAGGTTTCCCATATGAAGACGGGGTTCGACAACGAGAAGTATCTGGCGGAGCAAACGGAGGCGATCCGTAAACGTGCGGAACAGAACGGTAACAAGCTTTACCTTGAGTTCGGGGGTAAACTCATGCACGACATGCATGCCGAACGCGTGCTCCCGGGATATGACCCGAATGTGAAGCTGCGGCTGCTGCGGGGGTTAAAGGATCAGGCGGAGATCCTGCTGTGCATCTATGCCGGGGACATTGAGCGTAAAAAGATGCGGGCGGATTTCGGCATCTCATACGACACGGACGCCCTCAAACTGATCGACGGTTTGAGGAACTGGGATATTTTGGTGAGGGCGGTGGTGATCACGCGTTTCAGCGGACAACACGCGGCCAAGCAGTTCAGGGCAAGACTCGAGCACCGGGGCGTCAAGGTGTATTACCACTATGTGACTCAGGGATACCCCACCGATGTGGAAACGATTGTGAGCGAGGAGGGGTATGGCGCGAACGAGTTCGTCAAGACCGAGCGGCCGATCGTTGTGGTGACCGGGCCGGGGCCGGGCAGCGGCAAGCTGGCCACCTGCCTGACGCAGCTCTACCACGAGCGGCGTCAGGGGCGTGTGGCGGGGTACGCGAAGTTCGAGACGTTCCCTGTTTGGAACATGCCCCTGGAGCATCCGGTGAATGTGGCCTACGAGGCGGCCACCGTGGATCTGAACGACTGCAACATGGTCGATCCCTATCATTTGCAGGCGTACAAAAAAATCGCGATCAACTATAACCGCGATGTGGACGCGTTCCCGCTCTTGCGAGCCATCTGGGAGAAAATGACCAACGAGCCGTGCCCCTACAAGTCGCCGACGGACATGGGGGTTAACCGTGTGGGTTTTGGTGTCGTCGATGAGGCGGTGGTCTGCGAGGCGTCCCGGCAAGAGGTGATCCGGCGGTATTTCCGCCACCTTTGCGAATACGCCGCCGGGC